>NZ_JBEZJL010000017.1:0-76069 GCF_040651755.1 Actinomadura sp. NPDC048394
CCGTCCGGGGGGGGCGCGCCCCCCCCGAGCAACCCGGGGCTGGTGGGGTACAAGGGCGGCGCCGGCCGGGCGGGGGCAGGTCGCGCCGGGCCCGGACCGTTTCGATCAGTGGAAGAAGTGCCGGGTTCCGGTGAAGTACATGGTGATGCCGGCCTTCTTCGCGGTCTCGATCGCCAGCTCGTCGCGGATCGAGCCGCCCGGCTGGACGACGGCCTTGACGCCGGCCTCGATCAGCACTTCGAGCCCGTCCGGGAACGGGAAGAACGCGTCGGACGCGGCGACGGAGCCGCGCGCCCGCTCCTCGCCCGCGCGGGCGACCGCGAGGCGGGCCGAGTCGACCCGGTTGACCTGGCCCATGCCGACGCCCACGGTGGCGCCGCCGGACGCCAGCAGGATCGCGTTGGACTTGACGGCGCGGACGGCCCGCCAGGCGAACGCGAGGTCGCGGAGGGTGTCCTCGTCGGCGGCGTCGCCGCAGGCGAGGTCCCAGCCGGACGGGTCGTCGCCGGGCGCGTCGACCCGGTCGACGGTCTGCACGAGCAGCCCGCCGTCGATCCGGCGGGACTCGGTGGCGCCGCCGGGGGCGTCCGGGCAGATCAGCAGCCGGGTGTTCTTGAACCGGTTCTTCAGCACGGTGACGGCTTCGTCGTCGAAGGACGGGGCGACGACCACCTCGGCGAAGCTGCCGGTGATCTGCTCCGCCATCGCGGCGGTGACCGGCCGGTTCGCGGCGATCACGCCGCCGTAGGCGGACGCGGGGTCGCATTCGAGGGCGAGCCGGTGCGCCTCGGCGATGTCGGCGCCGACCGCGATGCCGCACGGGTTGGCGTGCTTGATGATCGCGACGCACGGGTCGGTGAAGTCGTAGGCGGCGCGGCGGGCGGCGTCGGTGTCCACGTAGTTGTTGTAGGACATCTCCTTGCCGTAGATCTGCTCGGCGCCCGCGAGGCCCGTCTCGCCCGGCACCCGGTACAGGGCGGCGCGCTGGTGCGGGTTCTCGCCGTACCGCAAGGCGTTCGACCGCTCCCACGTGGCGCCGATGAAGTCGGGCCACTGCGTCTCGGCGGCCTCCTCGTCGGGCGCGTACTCGCTCGCGAACCAGGACGCCACGGCGACGTCGTAGGACGCGGTGTGCTTGAAGGCGAGGGCGGCGAGGCGGCGGCGCTGCTCCAGCGTGAACCCGCCCGCCTTCACCGCGTCGAGGACGTCCCCGTACGCGGACGGGTCGACGACGACGGCGACGGACGCGTGGTTCTTCGCGGCGGCGCGGACCATCGTCGGGCCGCCGATGTCGATCTGCTCGACGCACTCGTCGGGCCCGGCGCCGGACGCGACGGTCGCGGCGAACGGGTACAGGTTCACCACGGCCAGGTCGAACGGCTCGACGTGCAGGTCGTCGAGCTGCTGCAGGTGGTCGTCCTTGCGCCGGTCGGCGAGCAGGCCGGCGTGCACCTTCGGGTGCAGGGTCTTGACCCGTCCGTCCAGGCACTCGGGGAACCCGGTGAGCTTCTCCACCTTCATCACCGGCACCCCGGCGGCGGAGATCCGGCCCGCCGTGGACCCGGTGGACACGATCTCCACCCCGGCCTCGTGCAGGCCCCGGGCCAGCTCCTCCAGCCCGGTCTTGTCGTACACGCTGATCAGTGCGCGCTTGATCGCCACCCGACTCACCGGCCGAGCTCCCCTCGTTCCGTCTGACCTGGACTGCCGGACGTTCCGCCGTCCGGCGCGGCGCCGCCGGACGTGCCGTCGCCGCAGGTTCTGCATTTCATCGAGACCCGCCGCCCCCGCGTGGTCCAGCCGTCGCGGGCCAGCCGTCCGACGACGTCGACCAGGAGCCGGCGCTCCACCTGCTTGATGCGCTCGTGCAGGGAGTCCTCGTCGTCATGCCAGCCCACGGGAACGGTCTCCTGGGCGATGACGGGTCCGGTGTCCACTCCTTCGTCGACGAAGTGAACCGTACAGCCCGTGACCTTGACCCCGTACGCCAGGGCGTCCCGTACGGCGTGCGCGCCGGGGAACGAGGGCAGCAGCGCGGGATGGGTGTTGACGATGCGGCCGCCGAACCGGGCGAGCACCGCCGGGCCGAGGATCTTCATGAACCCGGCGGACACCACCAGGTCGGGTTCGTGCTCGGCGATGGCGGCGGCGAGGGCCTCGTCCCACTCGGCGCGGGAGGGGAAGTCGGGGATGCGGAGGGTGAAGGCGGGTAGCCCGGCGCTTTCGGCGCGCTCGGTGCCGCCTATCCCTTCGCGGTCGGCGCCCACGGCCACCACTTTCGCCCCGTAGGCTGGATCTGCGCAGGCGTCGAGCAGCGCTTGTAGGTTGGTCCCCGCGCCGGAGACGAGGACGACGAGCCGGGCGGACACCATGACTCCCTTGTGGACGGTGGGGTGGACGGTGGGGTTGTCGGCATTCGGCATGAAGCCTATCGGCCCTGTTCGGCGCGGTTGAATCCACGGTTGGGAGGAAGCGGACGTGAGCGAGCAGCCGGGACGCCCGGCCCATCCCGTCGAGCAGGGACGGGATCCGGCGGGGCCGCCCCCGGGGCCCTTGGGCCGTCCGCCGGGTCAGCAGCCGGTGGAGCGGACCGGCCGGCGGGCCCTGTGGCTCGGCGTCGCCGCCCTGGTGACCTCGTTGTTCTTCTACCCGCTGGGGCTGGTGCTCGGGGTCGCCTCGCTGGTCATCGGGATCCGGGCGCGGCGGCGGGCGCGGGCTGCGCGGGCGGTCGCGCCGGGCGCCGTGCCGGGCATCGTGCTCGGCTCGGTCGGGCTGGCGTTCGCGGCGCTGTCGGTGGCGTTCACGGCGTACCTGTGGCCGGAGCTGAGCGGCTACCAGGACTGCCTCGGCGCGGCGAACACCGGCACCGACAAGACGGCCTGCAAGCACGAGTACTACCCGAAGATCGAGAAGAAGCTCCATGCCCCCGCGGGCAGCATGAACAAGTACGGGGACTACTTCTGACCCGCGCCCGGCGCGCCGCGGCTCAGTCGCGGGGCTCCTCGCGCAGGACGTAGATCGCGCCGCCGCGGTTCTCGGTGCGCTCGGGGTCCTCGCGCGGCGGCGGGACGGGCTCGGGTTCGGGCTCGGGGTCCTCGACGATGTGGCCTTCGAGGACGACCTTGCCGTCCCGCTCGGCCGGTTCGGGCTCCCTCGGCGCGGGCTCCGGTTCGGGTTCGGGTTCGGGCCGGGCGGGCTCGTCGGCGATCAGTTCGGGCAGCGGGTCCGGGGCGCGGCCGCGGCCGCGCGGCCGGCGCGGCGCCAGGACCGGCTCGGCCTCCTCGAACTCCAGCGGGTCGGGTGCGTACGGCGAGGGACGCGGCGCGGGCGGCTCCTCGGAAGCCGCCCGGGGCTCGTCGAGGACGGGCGCGGGCGGCGGCACCGCCGCCTCCGGCAGCCGGGTCTCCGGAAGACGCGCCGCGGCCCGCCGCGCCTGGGCCTTCTTGCGCTTCTTGCGCTTGCGGGCGCGGGCGGGCGTCTCGTCGCCCCCCTCCGGCCGCCGCATGATCCGCCAGTTCGCGGCCCACGCCGCGATCGCCGCGGAGATCCCGACTTCGAGCGCCGCCAGCAGCCCCACCTGCCATGCCGACGGGCCGACGGTCGCCATCCGCCCGCCGCCGAGCGGGCCGCCCGACAGCGCTGCCAGCAGCGCGACGACGGCGCCGGTCAGGGTCCCGGACACGAAGCCCCACAGCGGCGCGCCCTCCGACGTCGCGCTCGGCATCGTCCGGATCGTCAGGACGCCGCCGACCGCGCCCGCGACGAACGGCGCCGCGAGCGCCAGCAGCGACACCGCGGGCGCGGGGCCCGCCTCGGGCAGCGCCGCGAGCGGCGGGAACGCCGGGACCGTGTCCAGGAACACGCCGGTGGGCGACACGCTCGTCCCGGCGCCGACCGCGAACCCGGGCCCGACCGCGTAGGCGATGCCCCAGATGACGGCGTTCGGCAGGAACGCCAGTTCCACGAGCAGCAGCAGGACGCCGCCCACGATGCCGGGCGCGAGCAGGTCGTACACCCGGTCGGACTCGGAGGTGTGCAGCGCCAGGGACCCGCCGACCAGGACGGCGCCCGCCGCCGCCAGCACGGCGACGGACCCGGCGACCCCGATGACCAGCGACCGCGGCCGGTCCGGCAGCAGCCGCAGCAGCGCGCCGAGCCCGGACCGGACGCGCCGCCCGCGCGCCTCCGCCGCGACCTGCGCGGCGACGACGGCCCGCGCGGCGCCGAGCCCGCCCGCGATGACGGCGACGAGCAGGCAGCCGAGCAGCGCCTGCCACGCGGACGGGTGCACCTCCGGCGCCGACACCGCGAGCGCCATCAGCATCGCCAGCAGCGCGTACGGGACGGCCAGCGCCGCCGCCACCCGCACCACGGCGACCCGCGGCCGCGGCGGCAGCCCGAGCCCGCGGATCATCCACGCGCCGCCCCGGTACAGCAGCGCGCCGGGCAGCACCAGCACGCCCAGCGGCAGCAGCCCGACCCGGCCGTGCCCGTAGGAGAACCCGGCGTGGTGGGAGACGAGCCAGAAGTTCACGGCAGTGCGGAACACCCCGGACAGCCCGTGCCCGAGCGCGGTCTTCGGCGCCGCGACCCAGCCGAGCAGCGTCACGGTCGTCAGGACGGTGAGCCCGATCCCGACGCACCACAGCGCCGCCACGAGGCCCGTCACGTACAGCGGGCGGCCGTTCCCCGGCGGGGGCGCCACGGGCCCGCTCCGTGCCTTCGCAGGGCGCGGGGCGTCCTCGCGGCGCCGCGCCCGCGGGTCCCTGGCCGCCTCGGGGGTCACGCGCTGTCCCGGCCTCACGTCGCTCACCCGCCCATGCTGGCACCCCGCCCCCGCGCGCCCCCGGCCCTCAGCCCGGCGTGTCGCCTTTGTCGGCCCCGACACCGTCCCCCGCAACGACGAAAGACGCCCAAGCCGCAGCGGGCGGCTCGGGCGTCTTTCGGTGCCTGATCGGGCGATCAGAGGTTCTTCATGATCTCCCGCATGAGGACGGCGGTCTCGCTCGGGGTCTTGCCGACCCGGACGCCCACCTTCTCCAGGGCCTCCTTCTTCGCCTGCGCGGTGCCGGCGGAGCCGGACACGATCGCGCCGGCGTGGCCCATCGTCTTGCCCTCGGGGGCGGTGAACCCGGCGACGTAGCCGACGACCGGCTTCGTGACGTTCTTCTCGATGTAGGCGGCGGCGCGCTCCTCGGCGTCGCCCCCGATCTCACCGATCATCACGATGGCGTCGGTCTCCGGGTCGTCCTGGAACGCCTGGAGGGCGTCGATGTGGGTGGTCCCGATGATCGGGTCGCCGCCGATGCCGACGCAGGTGGAGAAGCCGATGTCGCGCAGCTCGTACATCATCTGGTACGTCAGCGTGCCCGACTTCGACACCAGGCCGATGCGGCCCGGCGTGGTGATGTCGGCCGGGATGATGCCCGCGTTGGACTTGCCGGGCGAGGCGATGCCGGGGCAGTTCGGCCCGATGATGCGGGTCTTGTTGCCCTTGGACTCGGCGTACGCCCAGAAGTAGGCGGTGTCGTGCACCGGGATGCCCTCGGTGATGACGACGCAGAGCGGGATCTCGGCGTCGATCGCCTCGACGACGGCGTCCTTGGTGAACTTCGGCGGGACGAACACGACGGACACGTCCGCGCCGGTCTCCCGCATCGCCTCCTTGACGGTGCCGAAGACGGGCAGCTCGGTGCCGTCGAAGTCGACGGTCGTGCCGGCCTTGCGGGCGTTCACGCCGCCGACGACCTTCGACCCGGCGGCCAGCATGCGGCGGCCGTGCTTGGAGCCCTCGGAGCCGGTGATGCCCTGCACGATGATCTTGCTGTTGTCGGTGAGCCAGATGGCCATTGTCATGCACCTGCCGCGGCGAGTTCGGCGGCACGCTTGGCCGCGTCGTCCATGGTGTCGACCTGCTGGACGCCGGTCAGCCCGGCGTCGGTCAGGATCTTGCGCCCGAGCTCGGCGTTGTTGCCGTCGAGGCGGACCACGAGCGGCCGGTCGACGGCCTCGCCGCGGTCGGCCAGCAGCTTGTAGGCGGAGACGATGCCGTTCGCGACGGCGTCGCAGGCGGTGATGCCGCCGAAGACGTTGACGAACACCGACTTGACGTCGGCGTCGGACAGCACGATCTCCAGGCCGTTCGCCATCACCTCGGCGGACGCGCCGCCGCCGATGTCGAGGAAGTTGGCGGGCTTCTGGCCGCCGAACTCCTCGCCCGCGTAGGCGACGACGTCCAGCGTGGACATGACCAGGCCGGCGCCGTTGCCGATGATGCCGACGGAGCCGTCGAGCTTGACGTAGTTGAGGTCCTTGGCCTTCGCCGCCGCCTCCAGCGGGTCGGCCGCGGCCTTGTCCTCGAGCTTGTCGTGCTCCTGGCGGAACCCGGCGTTGTCGTCGAGGGAGACCTTGCCGTCGAGGGCCTTCACCTGGCCGTCGGCGGTGAGGATCATCGGGTTGACCTCGACCAGCGTGGCGTCCTCGTCGGTGAACACCGCCCACAGCCGCTCGATCAGCTGCGCGGCGCCGTCGAGCGCCTCCTCGGGCAGCCGGCCCTGCTCGGCGATCTCGCGGGCCTTGGCCCGGTCGACGCCGGTCAGCGGGGAGATCGGCACCATCGCGAGGCGGTCGTGCGGGACCTCCTCGATCTCGACGCCGCCCTCGACGGAGCAGATGGACAGGAAGGTGCGGTTCGCGCGGTCGAGCAGGAACGAGAAGTAGAACTCCTGCGCGATCGCCGAGCCCTCCTCGACCAGGACCCGGTGGACCGTGTGGCCCTTGATGTCCATGCCGAGGATCTGCCCGGCGAGGGCCTCGGCCTCGTCGGCCGTGTCGGCCAGCTTCACGCCGCCGGCCTTGCCGCGGCCGCCGGTCTTGACCTGGGCCTTGACCACGACCTTCTTGCTGCCCGCGGAGAACAGCTCCTCCGCGATGGCGCGCGCTTCCTGGGGAGTCGAGGCGACCTTGCCGGTGGGCACCGGTACCCCGTACTCGGCGAAGAGTTCCTTCGCCTGATGTTCGAACAGGTCCACGAGGGCGTCCTTAAACGGATCGACAGCCAGATGACCACGCGAGTGGGGGTACACGGGTGTCCGTGCGGCCGGCACTCCGCGGTCCGCTCCGTCGATGCAGCCTAGTCAACCCCGGTCCGTGCTGCCGCCGCCGGGTCCATTTGTCGCCCCGAGTCCGGAAACCGCAGGTGCCGGGGGGTGCGGTGGCGGGCGCGTACGCTCCTCACGACGATGAGCCGATTGGCGTAGTTTGATGTAGTTGGGTGAGGCCAGGGGGGAGACGACGCCCATGGGGCAGCAGCGGGGGGACGTGCGCGCCGGCGCCGTGCCCGCGCCCCCCGGAGGCGTCCCCGCCGGGCGCGGCGGGACGTCGCCCGCGCGGCGCCGCAGGCGCCGGGTGCGCCGCGCCGCCGCGTTCCTCGTCGTCGCCGCGCTCGTCGCCGTGGCCGGGGCGAACGTGCCCGAGCCGTCGGCGCCCGGCTGGGTGAGCCCGGGCCTGGTGGGCGGCGGCGGGTGGCCGTTCGCGGGCGTCCCGCTCGATCCGGACGACGCCGACGGCGCCTCCTACCTGCCGGACAGCTCGGCGGTGCGGCTCGCGGACGGGCGGGTGCTGCTGGTGCCGTCCGGCGGGGACGCGCCGGTCACGGTCGCGGCGGACGACCCGCGGGTGGCGCAGGCGGTGCGGTCCGACAGCGCGTGGCTGGCGTCCGGCACCGTCCCGGAGGGCCCGGCGGACTCGGGTTTCCGTGACATGGCGGCGCGCGCGCTGCTGGACCTGCGGCTGCTGACGCCGCCGAACGGGGCGTCGCTCGCGTCCTGGTACGGGGCGTGGCGGTACTCGTGGCCGCGCGACTCGGCCTTCGCCGCCGCCGCGTTCAGCGTGACGGGCCATCCGTCGGAGGCGCGCCGCATCCTGCGGTTCCTGGGACGGGTCCAGACCGGCAATGGATTGTGGGCCGCGCGGTACAACGCCGACGGCACGGCCGTGACGGACGGCCGGGCGCCGCAGCTCGACTCGCTGGGCTGGGTGCTGTGGGCGAGCTGGCTGTACCGGACGGAGAACCCGGGCGCCGACGACCTGCCGGGCCTGTGGCCGATGGTGCGGCGCGCCGCCGACCATCTGGCGGAGTCGCTGGACGCGGAGGGGCTGCCGCCCCCGTCGTCCGACTACTGGGAACGCGATCACGGCCGCGAGCAGGATCCGCGGCGCCCGACGCTCGGGGTGGTCGGGCCGGTGCTGGCGGGCCTGCGGTCGGCGGCGGACCTCGCGCAGGGCTACGGGCAGGGCGCCGAGGCGGCGCGGTGGCGGGCGGCGGCGCACCGGGTGTCGGACGCGCTGGACCGGCAGTTCGCGCCCTACGGGTACCCGCGCTCGCCCGTGCAGGACGGGCTGATGGACACGTCCGTGACGTTCATCGCGCCCCCGTTCGCGCCGGCGGACCAGGCCGTGAACGGGGCGATCGCGTCCGCCGAGCGCGGGCAGGCGCTGCCGAACGGGGGCGTGCTGCCGGGCGAGAGCTGGTCGGGGGCGCCGGACGTCGCGTGGACGCCGGAGACCGCGCTGTTCGGGCTGTCGGCCGCGGCGGGCGGACGGACGGACGAGGCGATCGCGCGGCTGGGCTGGCTGTCGGCGCACCGGACGTCGCTGGGCGCGCTGCCGGAGAAGGTGGGGCCGACGGGCCGCCAGGCGGGCGTGGCGCCGCTGGGCTGGACGGACTCGCTGGTCCTGCTGACGCTGTCAGCGCTGCGGAGGCCGCTGCCGGTTCCGCCCGCCTCCTGACCGCTTCCCGCCCGCCTCCTGACCGCGTCCCGCCCGTCTCCTGATGCCTTCGCCGGGTCAGGCGAACTGCTCGTAGCCCATCTTGAGCACGAGCGCGGCGACGACGCACAGCAGGACGATCCGGACAAACCCGGCGCCGAGGCTGATCGCCATCCGGGCGCCGAGCTGCGCGCCGACGGCGTTGCAGACGGCCATGCCGAGCCCGATCGCCCACAGCACGTGGCCCTGCGCCGCGAACACCACGAGCGCGCCGAGGTTGGTGCCCGCGTTGATGATCTTCGAGGTGGCGGAGGCGTCGACGAAGTCCAGGCCGAGCAGCGTGGTGAACGCGATGACCAGGAACGTCCCGGTCCCGGGGCCGACGAGCCCGTCGTAGAAGGCGATCGCGACGCCGGGCACGACGATCGCGAGGGCGATCCGGCGCCGGGTCCGCAGGACGAGCCGGGGGGCGCGGCCGAGGTCCGGCTTCAGCACCACGAGCGCGGCGACGGCGAGCAGCACCACCATGATCACGGGCTTGAGCACGTCGGACGAGATCGCGGCGGCGCACAGCGCGCCGCCGGCGGCGCAGCACACCGCGAGGGCCGCGGCCGGTCCGGCGATCCGCACGTCCGGCTTGGCCTTGCGGGCGTAGGCGATGGCGGCGGAGGTGGTGCCCGCGATCGAGCCGAGCTTGTTGGTGGCGAGCGCGGTCGCGACGGGCTGGCCGGGGTTGACGAGCAGCAGCGCGGGCAGCTGGATCAGCCCGCCGCCGCCCACCACCGCGTCGACCCAGCCCGCCGAGGTGGCGGCGGCCAGCATGACGAGCACCTGCTCGGCGTGCACGGGAGCTCCCGGGGGTAAGGGGTGTTCAGTGTATGACCATAACGCCCCGGAGCGCCCCGCCGCCGCGTCAGGCCGCCCACTCCCCCGCGAGGACCGCCCAGATCTGCTCGTCGCGGCGCTCGCCGTCCAGCACGTACGCGTCCCGGAGCACGCCCTCGCAGGTCATCCCGAGCCGCTTCGCCACCGCCGCGCTGGCGGTGTTGCGCGGGTCGCAGATCCACTCGACCCGGGCCATCCCGCGCACCCCGAACGCCCAGTCGATCATGTGCCGGACCGCGGTGGTGACCAGGCCGCGGCCCCGGGCGCCCGCGCCGAGCCAGACGCCGGCCTCGCACACGCCGCGCGGCGCGTCGAACGTCCGGAAGACGGTCCCGCCCTCCAGCACGCCGTCCACCCAGATCCCGTAGACGCGGCCCTCGTCGCGGGCCTGCTTCTCGGCGTAGCCCTGCAGGAACTCCCGCGCGGTCGCCTCGTCGACGACGGTGTGCGCCCACGGGATGTAGTCAATGACGTCGCCCCGCACCCGCTCGGCGTGCGCGGCGAACTCGGCGGCCTGCCACGGCTCCAGCGGGCGGAGCTCGGCGCCTTCGGCCAGCGTGACAGCGAACATGGAGGGCCTCCCCCGAGAACAGTGACCGGACGTTCGTCATATAACACCCATGGAGCCGCCGACGGCGACAGGTGATCGTCCCCGCCCCGGAGGCGGCTCAGCGCCGCCCCTCGGCGCCACCCCTCGGCGCCAACCCTCAGCGCCGACCCTCAGCGCCGTTCCCCGGCGGCGACCCACTCGCCGCGGATCATGACGGCGGCGACGCGGGTCAGGGCCCCGATGTCGGTGAGCGGATCGCCGTCGACGACCACCAGGTCGGAGTCGTGGCCGGCGCGCAGCAGCCCCTTGCGGTCGCCGAGGCCGCACTCCTCCGCCGCGCGCGACGTCGCCGACGCCAGCGCGTCGGCGGCGGGCACCCCGCCCGCGACCAGGCACGCGACCGCCGACGGCAGGATGCCGTGCGGCTTCCCGGCGCTGATCCCGCAGTCGGCCCCCGACACGAGCCGCACCCCCGCGCGGTGCATCGCGGCGGCGTGCCCCTCGCGGTCCTGCAGCGTCATGCCGAACCGCTCCAGCACCGCCAGGACGGGGCCGGCCGGTTCCACCCCGGCGGCCTTCCCCAGCGTCGGGCAGACCGTGATCTCCTGCCTGGCCAGGGCGTCCAGCAGCTCCTCCGGGATCCGGACGCCGGACTCGGTGAGGCACGTGCAGTGCTCGATCCCGTCCGTCCCGGCCCGCACGGCCTGCTCGATCGCGGCGAGGCCGTGCGCGTGGACCGTGACGGGCAGCCCGGCGCGGTGCGCCTCCTCGACGATCAGGCGCAGGTCGTCGTCGCCGAACTGGCAGAGCGCGACCTCTGTGCCCGCCGTCATGACGCCGCCGCTGCCCATGACCTTGACGACGTCCGCGCCGCGATCGGCCCGCTCCCGCACCGCGGCGCGCAGCCCGTCCGGCCCGGACGCCTCGCCGCCCATGGACCAGCAGTGGCCCTGCGGGGAGGTGATCGGCGGGCCGGCGGCGACGATCTCCGGGACACCCTGCTCCGGACCGCGGTCCCGGCGCTCCAGCACGGTCCAGCGCCGGTCGCCGAGGTCCCGCACCGTCGTCACCCCGGCCGCCGCCTGGTCGCGCAAGGCCTGGTCGATGACGGCGTCCAGTTCGGCGCCGGTGTAGTCGGCGAGCCGGTCCAGCGCCCCGTTCCGGCTGTCGCCGCAGAGGTGGACGTGCATGTCGATCAGGCCGGGCAGGACGGTTCCGTCGGGGAAGTCGACCACGTCCCAGCCGTCCGGGACGGGCGCCGTCGCGGGTTCCACGCCGCGGATGCGGCCGTTCTCGACGAAGACGGCGGCCCCGCCGTGCAACCCCTGTACGCCGTCGAATGCGCGTCCCGCCCGTACGACCGGCATCGGATGCCCCCGTTCCCGTCCCTGCCGCCATCATCGCTCGACCAGGGCGAACGCGGATAGTGCCCGCAGGAACGTGGCCGGATGAGGGCGGCCGCCGATGCCACCGTGACCTGATCGTAACGGTCCGTAGGCATCATCGGACGTCCGGCATGATCAGTCCAGGAGGAGGACGCCATGGGACGCGCGAAGACCACCGGCCACGGATGGGTCGGTTCGGTGCTGCCCCTCCTCGCCCTGGTCGTCGGCGGCTCGCTCGGCATCGCGACCGGCGCCTGGCTGGAGATCGAGGACGTCCTCGGACCGCCCGCCGCGGGCGTGCTGGCCGGCGAGATCGTCGCCGCGGCGGTGGTGTTCCTCGTCGGCTTCCGCAAGAACAGCTCGTGGACGCCCCAGGGCCGGGTGTGGACGCGGGAGCACAGCTACGGCGGCCACGGCGTCCAGTGGCTCGGCGTCACCGTCGCCCTCGCCATCGCGGTGCTCCCGTTCTCCATCATGTTCGAGAAGCTGACCGCACCCGGGCTGAACTGGGTGGGCCTCGTGGCGGCGATGGCGGCGACGGCCGGCGTCAGCCGCCTGATCTACGTGAAGACCTGCGCGACCGTCATCGACGCATGAGAGCCGCGGTCCCCAGCGCCAGCGCCAGGAGGACGGCCGCGGCCCCGAACGCGATCTGGGCCGCGGTCGCGGACCCGTGCGGCAGCGCGTGGAAGAACGCGGTGCCGAGGACGGCGATGCCGAGCGTCCCGCCGAACTGCTGGACGGCGTTGAGCAGCCCCGCCGCCGACCCGGTCTCGTGCGGCCGGACGCGGGCCAGCGCCGCCGTGAAGAACGGGACCGTGAACAGCCCGTTCCCCGCCCCCACCAGGACGAGCGCGCCGAGCAGCGGCCACGGGTAGGCGTGCGGGTAGGCGCGGTAGACGGGGATCGCCGCGCACACCCCGGCCAGCATGATCGCGAGCCCGGCGGGCATCAGCCGCGGGCCGAAGCGCGGGACGAGCCGGGTCCCGGCGAGCCAGGACGCCGCGGCCATCGCGGCCGACCAGGGCAGCAGCGTGAACCCGGCGTTCAGCACGTCCCGTCCGAGCCCTATCTGGACTTGCAGGACGACCACGACCATGAGCCCGTTCATCACCGCGAAGAACACCGTCGAGGTCGCCAGCGCGGCGGGGAAGCCGCGGTCCGCGAACAGGCTCGGCTCGACGAGCGGGGCCGCGGCCCGGCGCTGGTGCAGCGCGAACACCGCCAGCACCGCCGCGCCGCCGGCGAGCATCGCCCACGTCCACGCCGGCCATCCCGCCGAATCGCCCTGGATCAGCGGATACACGACCAGCGCCGCGCCGGCGGTGGCGAGGGCCGTGCCGGCGGCGTCCAGGCGGGGCCGCCGCTTCGCCCGGTCCTCGCACAGCAGCGGCGCGGTCGCGAGCACCCCGGCGGCGAGGGGCAGGTTCACCAGGAACGCCGCCCGCCACGACACCGCGTGGGCGAGGACGGCGCCGAGCACCGGCCCGCAGACCGCCGACAGCCCCATCACCGGCCCGATGCTCCCGAACGCCTTCGCCGTCTCGGGCCCGTCGAACATCGCGCGGATCAGCCCGATCGTCTGCGGGACGATCAGCGCCGCCGCGGCGCCCTGCACGGCCCGCGCCGCGATCAGCGCGCCCGCCGACGGCGCCAGCGCGCAGCACGCCGACGCGGCCGCGAACCCGGCGACGCCGAGCGCGAACACCCGCCGCCGGCCGGCGATGTCGCCGAGCCGCCCGCCGGTGATCAGCAGCACCGCGAACGGCAGCGTGTAGGCGGCGCTGAACCACTGGATCCCGGACTCGCCGCCGCCGAGGTCCCGCCCGATCACCGGCGCCGCGACCTGCACGATCGTCGCGTCGAGCAGGTTCATCGCCTCCGCCGCCAGCAGCGTGGCCAGGGCCGCCCACCGCCACCGGTGGACGGCCCGGGTCCGCGTCTCCTCCTGCACCCACATGGCACGTCTCCTTTCGGTTCCGTGCCCCAGCCTCGAAGCTGCGCCGCATCGTGTTCCAACCACGGCGCTGAAATAGCGGATATCTTCCATCCAAGCGGCGGAGATGAGGGATCGTGATGCTGGACG
Source organism: Actinomadura sp. NPDC048394 (assembly GCF_040651755.1). Classification (NCBI taxonomy): domain Bacteria; kingdom Bacillati; phylum Actinomycetota; class Actinomycetes; order Streptosporangiales; family Thermomonosporaceae; genus Actinomadura; species Actinomadura sp. NPDC048394. The sequence continues at coordinate 13,676 of NZ_JBEZJL010000017.1, forward strand.
AGCTGGACCGCGCGGTCATCCACGCGCTGCACATCGACGGGCGCGCCCCGTTCAGCCGCATCGCGGACGTCTGCGGCGTCTCCACGCAGACCGTGGCGCGCCGGTACCGGCGGCTCCGCGCTGAGGCGGGCCTGCGCGTCGTCGGCGTCCTGGACCGCGACACCGGCCCCGGGACGCACTGGACGGTCCGGCTGACCTGCACGCCCGCGGCGACGCGGACCCTCGCGCACTCGCTCGCCGCGCGGCCCGACACGCCCTGGGTGAAGCTGACGTCCGGCGGGACGGAGATCTTCGCGATCGTGCACGTCCCGGATTCCCCCGGAGACAAGGGAGACACCGACGGCCCGCACGCCATGCTGCTGCACGACGTCCCGCGCCGCGCGGGCATCACCGCGGTCTCCGCGCACTGCATGCTGCACACCTACCTCGGCGGCCCGACCGCCTGGCGCGGCATCACCCGCGCGCTCTCCCCCGAGCAGCAGGAACGGCTGAGACCGCCCGCGACCGACCCCGCCGACCCGACCGACGCAGGCGACCCGCGCCCGCTGACCGACGCGGACCACGCGCTCCTGGACGTCCTGCGGCACGACGGCCGCGCCGGCTACACCGACCTCGCCGCCGCGACCGGCTGGTCACAGGCGACGGCCGCGCGCCGCCTCGCCGGCCTGCGCGCCCGTGGCACGCTGTTCTTCGACGTCGAGGTCGACTCCGCCCTGCTCGGCGGCACCACGCAGACGCTGATCTGGATGTCGGTCGCCCCGGGCCGGCTCGACGACGTCGCCACCACCATCGCCGGGCACGACGAGCTCGCCGTCGTCGCCGCGACCACCGGCCCCACGAACCTGCTCGCGCAGGCGCTCTGCGACGGCCCCGCCGACCTGCACCGCTACCTCACCCGCGAGCTCGGCGCCCTGGACGGCATCCGCACCCTGGAGACCGCGCCCGTCCTGCGCACCCTGAAAAGGGCCGGTGCGGTCAGAGCTTCTCCACCGGCGCGAACCGCAGGACGAGGCGCTTGACGCCGTACTCGCCGCCGAAGTCGACGCTGGCGGCGGCCTTGTCGCCGGCGCCGTCCACCGACACGACCGTGCCGAGCCCGAACGAGTCGTGCGTGACCTTGTCTCCCGGCGCCAGGGCCGGGACCTCCCGGTTGCCCGGGGACTTCACGCCGGGCCGGGCCGCCATCCGCGACATCGCCGACGACGACGCGGACGACGCCTCCCGCTCCCAGTCGATCAGGGTGCCGGGGACCTCGCCGAGGAACCGGGACGGCGGATTGACCTGCGGCGCGCCCCACGAGCTGCGCATCGTCGCCCGGGACAGGTACAGCCGCTGCCGCGCGCGCGTGATGCCGACGTAGGCGAGGCGGCGCTCCTCTTCGAGCTCCTTGGGGTTGCTCATGGCGCGCAGATGCGGGAAGACCCCGTCCTCCATGCCGGTGAGGAACACGACCGGGAACTCCAGGCCCTTCGCGGTGTGCAGGGTCATCAGCGTGACGACGCCCTGGTCGGTCTCCTCCGGCTGCTCGCCCGGCGGGACCGGCCCGCCCTTCGCGCCGCCGGGGATCGAGTCGGCGTCGGCGACCAGCGCCACCTGCTCCAGGAAGTCGGGCAGCCGGCCCTCGGCGGACTCGCCGTCGAGGCGCTCCTCGAACTCGCGGGCGACCGCCTCCAGCTCGCGGAGGTTCTCCACGCGGGTCTCGTCCTGCGGGTCCTTGGAGGCCTGCAGCTCGGCGAGGTAGCCGGACCTGTCGAGGATCTGGACGACCAGGTCCGCCGGCGTCGACGACTCGGCGGCGGCGCGCAGCTCGTCCAGCAGCAGGACGAACTCGCGGACGGCGTTGATCGACCGCGTCGCCATGCCGGGCACGTCCTCGGGGACGCGCAGCGCCTGCCAGAACGAGATCCGCTCGCGCGACGCGTACGCCTCGACGCACGCCTCCGCGCGGTCGCCGATGCCGCGCTTCGGCACGTTCAGGATGCGGCGCAGCGAGACGGTGTCCTCGGGGTTGGCGAGGACGCGCAGGTAGGCGAGCAGGTCGCGGATCTCCTTGCGCTCGTAGAAGCGGACGCCGCCGACGACCTTGTAGGGCAGGCCGACGCGGATGAACACTTCCTCGAACACACGCGACTGGGCGTTGGTGCGGTAGAACACCGCGACGTCGCCGGGGCGGGCGTCGCCGGCGTCGGTGAGCCGGTCGACCTCGTGCGCGACGAACGCGGCCTCGTCGTGCTCGTTGTCGGCCACATAGCCGGTGATCTTGTGGCCCTCGCCCTGGTCGGACCAGAGCCGCTTCGGCTTGCGGTCGGCGTTGCGCTCGATGACCGCGTTCGCCGCCGACAGGATCGTCTGCGTGGAGCGGTAGTTCTGCTCCAGCAGGATCGTGGTCGCGTCGGGGTAGTCGCGCTCGAACTCCAGGATGTTGCGGATCGTCGCGCCGCGGAACGCGTAGATCGACTGGTCGGCGTCGCCGACGACGCACAGCTCGGCGGCGCCGACGCCCTCGACCGGCGCGGTCAGCTCGCGGACCAGCTCGTACTGCGCGTGGTTGGTGTCCTGGTACTCGTCGACGAGGACGTGCCGGAACCGCCGCCGGTAGTGCTCGGCGGCCTCCGGGAACACCTGCAGCAGGTTGACCGTCATCATGATCAGGTCGTCGAAGTCCATCGCGCCGGCCTGCTGCAGCCGCGCCTGGTACATCTCGTACGCCTCGGCGAGCGTCTGCTCCATGTGCGTGGACGCGCGGTTCTTGAACGTCTCGTAGTCGATCAGCTCGTTCTTCAGGTTCGACACCTGGGCGCTGAACGACTTCGGCGGGTACCGCTTCGGGTCGAGGTCCAGCTCGCGGCAGACGAGCGCCATCAGCCGCTGCGCGTCGGCCTGGTCGTAGATCGAGAAGCTCGTGGGGAAGCCGAGCCGCTTGGCCTCCCGGCGCAGGATCCGCACGCACGCGGAGTGGAACGTCATCACCCACATGGCGCGCGACCGCGGCCCGACGAGGGCGTCGACGCGCTCCTTCATCTCGGCGGCGGCCTTGTTGGTGAAGGTGATCGCGAGGATCTGGCCGGGGTGCGCGTCCCGCTCGCCCAGCAGGTGGGCGATGCGGTGGGTGAGCACGCGGGTCTTCCCCGACCCGGCGCCCGCGACGATCAGCAGGGGGCCGCCGGAGTGCACGACGGCGGCGCGCTGCTGCTCGTTCAGGCCGTCGAGCAAGGGGTGAGCTTCGGTCTTCGACATCACGTGCGAGTGTACGGCGCCGCGCCGACGTTTTCGGCGGCGTCGCCGCGGCGCGCGGGTCGCCCGCGCCTCCCGGAGATCACCAGTCCGGATGAGGACACCGGCCTCACCGGTGGCCTTTCCGGGTTGACTCGACCTTGTGACGGGCGGAGCGTAGGCCGCGCGGGCGGTCCCGAACGACGAGGCACCGCCGGCACTCCCGCCAGATGACCGCCGGGGGTGCCGCACGACCGCCCGCGGCCGCGTAGGGCCATCGGGGGCTCGCGCACGGTGACGGAAGGTGGCATCGATGACGATCCACCAGGAGGAACGCCAGATCCAGCAGAGCGGACGCCGGGGCGTGGAGGTCCCCGAGGCCCTCACGGGCCGGATGGCGCCGCGATTCCGCGTCGAGGGGGCGGCCGCCGCCCCCGTCCCGGTGCCGCGTCCGGTGCCGATCCCGGTACCGGTCGCGACCGGGCACCGCTTCCTCATCTACAAGCAGGACCCGTCGGTCGCCGACCTCGGCGTCCGGCTCACGTTCGTTCCGACGGTCGTGCTGAACGGCCCGGCCGACGCCCGCGCCAGGACGGACCTGGCCGGTACGACACCGGTCGCCCGCAACGCCAGCGGCGACTTCGTGTTCGCGCCCAACTCGCCGCAGTTCGACTGCGCGCACACCTTCGCGGTCGTCCGCGAGACGATCGCGATGTACGAGCGGCACAACGGCGGCAACCCCATCCCGTTCGCCTGGAACGTCGGCGGCAACACCGACCCCATCACGGTGTTCCCGCACGCCGGGGAGGGCGCCAACGCGTTCTACAGCCGGACGGCCAAGGCGCTGAAGTTCCTGTTCTTCACGCCGCAGGGGCAGCCGCCGTCCAGCGTCCTGTACACGTGCCGGTCGCTCGACATCGTGTCGCACGAGACCGGCCACTCGGTGCTGGACGGGCTGAAGCCCGGCTGGCTGTCGGCGGGGAACCCGCCGCAGACCGGCGGCCTGCACGAGTCGTTCGGCGACCTCACCGCGATCTTCCTGGCGCTGGCGCAGCCGGACCAGGCCGAGGCGTTCGTCTCCCTGACCAAGGCGAACCTGCACGACCGGTCGTTCCTGCCGGAGCTCGCGGAGGAGTTCGGCAAGGCGCTCGGCATGCCCGCCGGGCTCCGCAACGCCGACAACGACCTCAAGCTCAGCCAGGTCGGCAACGAGGTGCACGCGATCTCGCAGGTGTTCACCGGCGCGATCTACGACGTCCTCGCCGACGTGTACCTGTTCGAGACGGCCCGGCAGCGCCGCACCAAGGACCTGACGGTCCTGCTCATGGAGGTCGCGCAGGGGCTCTGCAAGCTGCTGTTCGACGCGATCGTGGCGGCCCCGGCGACGGGCGCGCTGTACGTGGACGTCGCGAACAAGATGCTGCAGATCTCGGCCGGCCGGGGCGACCCGGCGATCTACCGGACGTTCATCCGGAACCGGTTCGCGGTCCGCGAGATCACGACGGCGGCGACCCCGCTGCGCGACCTGATGAGCGGCGAGATGCGGATGACCGACGCCGACTACACCGGCGACGGGCAGGACGTCACGGAGGTCGGGCCGCACGACGAGCACTCGGCGAGCCTGCGGGCCGAGCAGGACCGGTCGCTGTGCTGCGGCACGATGCAGATGCCGGAGTACCAGGTCGTCGCGCCGGAGAAGCTGGCGAGGCGCGGCTCGCTGGACGACGACGACATCCTCCGCGACGAACTGGACGAGCTGCGCCGCGCGTTCAGCAAGTAGGGAACCGGGACCGGGCGGGCAGGGACCGGGACAAGGAATCGGGACGGGCGAGGGAGGCCGGACGGCGATGCGCGTGACGGTCGAGAGCACGGGCGGTTTCACCGGCCGCGCGGTGGTGGTCGCGCGCTACGACACGTCCGGCCTCCCCGCCGGCCGGGCGGAGCGGGTGCGGCGGGCGGTCGACGCGCTGGCCGCCGCGCACGCCCGCGGGGACACCGGGGAGATCGGGGCGGACCTGCCCGGGTACCGGGTGACGGTGGACGACCCGGACGGCGGCGCCGAGGCGCCCCGCGTGTACGAGGTGCGCGGCGACCCGTCCGAGCCGTCCCCCATCGGCGTCCTGCTCGACGACCCGGGGATCGGCGGCGCGGAGCCCGGCGGCCCCGGCTGATCAGGTCTTGCGGTGCTCCCGGGCGGACTCGGCGGCGGCGTGCACGGCGGGGAGGTCGGCGCCCGTCGCGGCCATGGACGCGGCGGCGACCGCGCCCTCGACCAGCGGCGCGTCGGCGAGCAGGATCCGCTCGCCCTCGGCGTCCTCGATGAGCATCTTGGCGGTGAGGACGGAGCTGCCGATGTCGGCGAGCAGCAGCACGCCGTCACCGCCGTCGGCCCGCGCCACGGCGTCCTCGACGAGGTCGATGCTGGTGCCGAGGCCGCCCTCGGAGTCGCCGCCGGCGGGCTCGACGACGGCCTTCCCCACGCCCATGGCGCGGGCCACCTCCGCGACGCCCTCGGCGAGCGTCCGGCTGTGCGAGATGATCACGATCCCGACCACGGTCACTCCCGTCCGGTGACGTCGGCGAGCGCGCGCAGGACGAGCGCGGTGGACGAGGCGCCGGGGTCCAGGTGGCCGGTGCTGCGCGGGCCGAGGTAGCTGGCGCGGCCCTTGCGCGCCTGCATCGGGACGGTCGCGGCGGCGCCCGCGTCCGCGGCGTCGGCCGCGGCGCGCGCGGAGCCGGCGAGATCGGCGCCGCCGTCGAGCGCGGCCGCGTAGGCGGCGGCCGCCGGGGCCAGCGCGTCGATCATGGTCTTGTCCCCCTCGTTCGCCTGGCCCAGCTCCTGGACGCCCTCCAGCGCGGCCTTCAGCGCGGCGCCGACCGCCGCGGCGTCCGCCTCGGACGCGTCGCCGAGCGCCTTGCCCGCGCGGCGCAGCGCCGTGCCGTAGAGGGGGCCGGACGCGCCGCCCGTCTTGGACACGATGGCCCGCCCGGCGGCGATCAGCACCTTGCCCGGGCGCGTCTCGCCGAGCTCCGCGTCGCCGGGGAGGGCGGCGACGGCCGCGGTGAACCCGCGGTGCAGGTTGTGGCCGTGGTCGCCGTCGCCGATCGCCGCGTCCAGCCGGGTCAGCCGCTCGGCCTCGGCGGACACCAGCTCGGCGGCGCGGCGGATCCACGCCGCGGCGCCCCGCGCGTCCAGCCCCGCGCTCACTTGCCCGGTCACCGGCCCCACCGCAGCGCGGGCGTCTCGACGGACGCGTCCCAGAGGCGGGTCAGGTCGGGCGTCAGCCGGCACACGCTGATCATGCTGCCGGCCATCTCCAGGCTCGTGACGTACGGGCCGACGAGCGGGCGGACGACCGTGGCGCCGTGCCCCTCCAGCCAGCGGGCCGCCGCCGCGTACGCGATGTACTGCTCCATCAGCGGGGTGCCGCCCATCCCGTTCACCAGCACGAGCAGCTCGGACCCCGACACCGGCATGTCCGCGTCGATCGCGCTGAGGGACGCGTCCACGATCGCGTCGGCGTCCGCCAGCGGGACGCGCTCGCGGCCCGGCTCGCCGTGGATGCCGATGCCGAGCTCCATCTCGCCCTCCTCGAGCTGGAACGTCGGCTCCCCGGCGGCGGGCACCGTGCACGGCGACAGCGCGACGCCGAACGAGCGGCTCCGCTCGTTGACCTCGCGGGCGACGGCGGCGACGGACGCGAGGTCGGCGCCCTCCTCCGCGAGCGCCCCCGCGATCTTCTCCACGAACAGGGTGGCGCCGGTGCCGCGCCGACCGGCGGTGTAGAGGCTGTCCTCCACGGCGACGTCGTCGTTGACGATCACCGACGCGACCTCGATGTCCTCGTCCTCGGCCAGCTCCGCGGCCATCCGGAAGTTGAGCACATCGCCGGTGTAGTTCTTGACGATGTGCAGCACGCCGGCGCCGCCGTTCACCGCCATCGTCGCGGCGATGATCTGGTCCGGGACGGGCGAGGTGAACACCTGGCCGCAGCAGGCAGCGTCGAGCATCCCGTGGCCGACGAACCCGGCGTGCAGCGGCTCGTGCCCGGAGCCGCCCCCCGACACCAGGGCGACCCTGCCGGCGCGCGGCGCGTCCGCCCGCACGACCGTGCCGTTCTCGGGATCGACCCGCAGCGACGGATGCGCGGCGGCGAGGCCGCGCAGCGCGTCGGCGACCACGTTCTCCGGATCGTTGATGAGTTTGCGCATGTCTCAGCTCTACCCCGGCACGGCGCCCCGTCCCAGGCCCAATCACGATCTTCACGTGCCGGTTATCGGGATGCCGCCGGCCGCCCTCCCGGCATAGGTTGCACGGGTGACGAAAGCTCCCGTTCTGCTGTTCGACTGCGACACCGGCATCGACGACGCGCTGACCCTGCTCTACCTCGCCTCCCTCGTCCGCGCGGGCGAGGCCGAGCTCGCCGGGGTCGGCACGGTGCACGGCAACATCGACCCGCTGACCGGGGCCCTCAACACGCTGCGCGTGCTGGAGGCGGCCGGGATGGAGGCGGGCGAGAAGGGGGTGCCGGTCGCGGTCGGCGCCGCCCGCCCGATGGCGCAGGACGTCCACTACGCGCTCGACTGGCACGGCCGCGACGGCCTCGGCGACACGAACCCGCCCGCCCCGGCGGGGCGCCCGGTCGCCGAACCGGCCGCCGCGCAGATCGTCCGGCTGGCGCGGGAGCGGCCCGGCGAGCTGACGCTGCTCGCGACGGGCCCGCTGACCAACCTCGGCGCGGCGCTGCTGCTGGACGAGGAGCTGCCGTCGCTGGTCCGCGAGGTGGTCGTGATGGGCGGCGCGTTCGGCCACCCCGGCAACATCACCACGCACGCCGAGGCGAACATCTGGCACGACCCGGAGGCCGCCGACCTGGTGTTCGCGGCGGACTGGCCGGTCGTCCTGGTGCCGCTGGACGCGACGCACCCGACCGCCGTCCACGACGACTGGCTCGACCGGCTGGCGGCGCACGACTCCCCCGTCGCGCGGTTCGCCGCCCGGATCCTGGAGTTCTACGCCGACGCCTACACGCCGACGCTGCGGCGCCGGGGCGCCGTCATCCACGACGCGCTGGCGGCGATGCTGGCGGTCGACCCCGGGCTCGGCGAGTACGTGCAGCGGCCGGTGCGGGTGGAGCTGCGCGGCGAGCTGACGCGCGGCACGACCGTCTGGGACGCGCGGTCCCTGCCCGCCGACGACACCCGCCGGCCGGTGAAGGTGGCGGTCGGCAGCGACGTGCGGGCCTTCCAGGAGCGCCTTCTCGCGGCCGTGCTGTCGCTCTGACCGGCCGCCGCCGCGGCGGCCTGCGGGTTCGCGGAAACCCTGATCTTGGGTGTGCCCGTATCCGTTCGGAGACTTTATGGTTGAAGCCGTGACCAACGTTCTGGACGACAGCGGGCTGCAGCGGATCCTCGCCGTGATGGCGCATCCGGACGACGTCGACTTCGGCTGCGCCGGGTCGGTGGCCGGCTGGACGGACCAGGGCATCGAGGTCGTCTACCTGATGGTCACCGACGGCGACGCGGGCGGTTTCGACGACGGCGTCACCCGGGACGAGATGGCGTCGCTGCGCCGCGAGGAGCAGCGCGCGGCGGCCAAGTGCGTCGGCGTCACCGACGTCCGGTTCCTCGGCTACCCGGACGGGCGGGTCGAGGCGACGCTGGAGCTGCGCCGCGACATCGCCCGCGTGATCCGGCAGGTGCGGCCCGACCGGGTGCTGATGCCGAGCCCGGAGCGCAACTACGAGCGGATCTACCCGAGCCACCCCGACCACCGCGCGGTCGGCGGCGCGGCGCTGGACGCGGTGTACCCGGACGCGCGCAACCCCTACGCGTTCCCGGAGCTGCTGGCCGACGAGGGCCTGGAGGCGTGGACGGCCCGCGAGGTGTGGCTGAGCGGCGGCCCGGTGGTGAACCACTACGTCGACATCACCGACCAGTTCGACCGGAAGGTGAACGCGCTGCGCGCGCATGCCAGCCAGACGTCCCACATGGGCGACGAGCTGCCGAACATGCTGCGCGGCTGGCTGTCGGCGAACGCCAAGGCGGCCGGGTTCGGGGACGGGCGGCTGGCCGAGGCCTTCCAGGTCGTCGACACGGCCTGACCCCCGCGCCGGACCCCGGATCGGTCACGCTCCAAATTCATCGCGTCACAAGCCGTTATCTTCCCTGAATCGGGCATACATCCGCTGTGTCCTGACTCAGGGGGGATGTCATGCCGCATGAGATCGAGGCCACCGCCACCACCTACGCCGCCCCAGAAGTGATCTTCAAACATCTCTTCGTGGCGGACTCCTGGGACGAGTGGGCCGCGTTCTGGGCCCGCGCCCGGCACGAGGTCGTCGCCTACGACCCGCCGCGCCACTGCGGCTACGTCGCCATGGCCGGGCTGCCGCGCGGCTACCGCGTCGACATCACGCTGGAGCCGCACGGGGTGAACACGCTGATCCGCTGGCGCGGGGCGTTCGACGGGCGGATCCCGGGCACCGCGCCGCTGAAGCGCGCGATGCTGCGCCGCCGGTTCGGCTCGTTCGCGCGGCGCGTCGCGTGGCACGCCGAGCGCTGCGAGCCGGGCTGCCCGGCCCGGCTGCCCGTCGAGTTCTGACCGCGGGCCGGGCGCGCGCGGGGCGCGGGCACGGCGCGGATGGGCGCTTGCCAGGCGCGGGCGGGGCCGTCCCGGGTGCAGGTGATCTTCCCGTTCCGGCGGGTAGGAGCCGTGGTGATCATGGCGGCCCCCGGGGGACGGGCCGCCGTCGCGCGAATCGGGGGATCGCATGCGGCGCAGCGTCACCGTGCTCGGCATCGCCATCGGTGCCGTGGCCGCCGGAACGGGCATCACCTGGACGATGACGCACGGGCACCCGCCCGGCACCGTCCACCGGCCGGAGCACGGCTCCTCCGGCGGACGGGTGGTGACGGTCGCGAAGGCACCGATGTTCGATCCGCTCCGGCTGCGCGGCAACGTCCTGGCCTACCTGCGGGACCGGCCGGGGCGCGCCGGCGTGATGGCGGCGGACCTGCGCGGCGGCACGGCGTTCGGGGTGAACGAGACGTCCCGGTTCGTCACCGCCAGCGTCATCAAGGTCGACATCCTGGCGGCGCTGCTGCTGCAGCACCAGCGGCAGGGCGTCGGCCTGTCGGACGGGGAGCGGTCGCTGGCCGGGCGGATGATCCGCAAGAGCGACAACGACGCGGCGGACGCGCTGTACGCGGACATCGGCCGCGACGCGGGGCTCCAGAACGCCAACGCCGCGTTCGGCCTCGGGCACACCGTGCCGTACCCGGTGTCGTGGGGGTCGTCGTGGACGACCCCGGCCGACCAGGTGCGGCTGGTGCGGATGCTCGCCGCGGACGGCGGCCCGCTCACCGCGGCGAACCGCCGGTACGTCCTCGGCCTGATGGGCTCGGTGACACCCTCGCAGGCGTGGGGGATCAGCGCGGCGGCGCGTCCCGGCGAGAAGGTCGCGCTCAAGAACGGGTGGGTGCCGCTGCGGTACGAGGGCAACGGCTGGGCGGTCAACAGCATCGGCCGCATCACCGGCGGCGGCCACGACTTCGTCGTCGCGGTGTTCAGCGGCGACAGCCCGACGATGGCGGCGGGCGTGGCGACGGTCGAGCATGTCTCGTCCATGGTGGTCTCGGCCCTGCGCGAGGCCGGGCGCGAGGCGGGCTGACCCCGGCTCTCAGCGGGACGTCAGGCCGGTGAGCGGAGCGTCAGCGTTCTGTCAGCGCGTGCGGTGAGCCTTCGGGAAGGCGGCACGAACTTCCGAAGGAGCGGCTCATGCGCAGCAGGAACATCCTGATCTCCGGTGCGAGCATCGCCGGCCCGGCCCTCGCGTACTGGCTCGACCGGTACGGGTTCGCGGTGACGGTCGTGGAGCGGGCGCCCGGGATGCGTCCCGGCGGGCAGGCGATCGACGTGCGGGGGCCGGCGCTGGACGTCGCGGACCGGATGGGGATCCTGGACGCGGCCCGCGGGCTGAGCACCGACCTGCGCGGCATGTCGGTCGTCGGCCAGGACGGCGAGGAGATCTTCCGCACCACCGAGCGCACCGCCAGCGGCGGCGACCTCGCGAGCCCCGACGTGGAGATCCTCCGCGACGACCTCGCCGAGCTGATCGCCGGGGCCGGCGGGGACCGGATCGAGTACCTCTTCGACGACGCGATCGCCGGGCTGGAGCAGCGCGGCGACGGCGTCCGGGTGATCTTCCACGGCGGCGCGACCCGGACGTTCGACCTGGTCGTCGGCGCCGACGGGCTGCACTCCAACGTGCGGCGGCTGGCGTTCGGCCCCGAGGAGGACTATTTGCGCCACCTCGGCAGCCACCTCGGCGTGTGGACGGCCCCGAACCTGCTGGGCCTCGACCGCTGGCAGACGATCTTCCCGGTGCCGGGGAACGCGTGGGGCGCGATGGCGATGAGCGTCCGCGGCAACGCCGAGCTCCGCGTCTACATGGGGTTCGACTCGCCCGGCCCGGTCGCCTACGACCCGCGCGACGTCCAGGACCAGAAGCGGCTGCTCGCGAGCCGCTTCGCGGACGCCGGCGGGGCGATCCCGCGGCTGCTGGAGACGATGCGCGCCGCGCCGGACTTCCACTTCGACGCGATGGCGCAGATCCGCATGGACGCCTGGTCGGCGGGACGGGTGGCGCTGCTCGGCGACGCCGGGTACTGCGGTTCCCCCGCGTCCGGCCAGGGCACCAGCATGGCGATGGTCGGCGCGTACGTCCTGGCGGGCGAGCTGAAGGCCGCCGGCGGCGACCACCGCGCCGCGTTCGCCGCCTACGAGGCGGAGCTGCGCGACTTCGTCACGGCGAACCAGGACCTCGCGCTCAGGAACATCGAGCGGAACCGCGACCGGATCGCCGCCGAGATGGGCGTGGCGGAGGCGAGCGAGGAGCAGATGGACGGCATCTCCGCCGTCACCGAGTCCTACAAGCTGCGCGACTACTGAGGGCCCGCGCCGGGCCGATCGCGCGGGCCGATCGCGCGGGTCCGGGGTCGCGCGGGTCCGGGGTCGGGCTGAGCGGCGGGCCGGCCGCCCAGCGGAGACGCCGGAGATCAGCCGCGGATGGGGCGGGTGAGCTTCTTGCCCTCGGCGGCGTTCACCGCCAGGCAGGTCACGGCGCGGTCGCCGTCCCGCCACGAGTCGGCGGTCGGGTAGTAGAACGACCGGCCGAGGTGCGCGGCGGCCGGGTCGCGGTCGAGCCTGCGCTGGATGCGCAGCTTGCAGCCGGTGGAGGCGAGCCGGCTCATCTCCTGGTCGGTGGGCATCACGGTCTGCGTCAGCTTGAAGACGGCCAGCACCTCGCCGTCGTGCGGGCCGGTGCAGGGCACCTTCTTGACGCTCTCCACCTCGACCGGCGGAGCGGACTCGTCCGCCGGGGCGCCGGACGAGACCGGGTCGTTGATGCAGTCGCCGACCTTCATCGTGTACGCGTCGATCTTCTCCGGCTTGGTCGTCTTCGGCTTCGGCGTGCCGTCCGGGCCGGTGGCGGAGGACGAGGAGTCCGAGCCGGGGATGACGAGGTAGCCGATCGTCCCGCCGACGATCCACAGCGCGGACAGCGCGATGCCGGCGATGGCGAGGCCGCGGCCCTTGCCGCCGCGGTCGGCGATCTGGCGGAGCGAGATGAAGCCGAGGACGGCGCCGACGATGCCGCAGCAGCCGAGCAGCCCGGTGACGAACGCGGCGATGGCCATGCCGTTGGTCTTGTCGTCCCGCGGCGGCCCGGAGCCGTAGGCGGGTCCGGACGGCATGGGCGGCGGCGGGTAGGGGGCCGCGGGGTCGGGGCCCGGCTGCGCGGGCCCGGGAGGTGGGTAACTCATGGGAGGCGACCCTGTCACATCCCGCGCACCGCTTGATCATGATGCCCGACATTCCGGACATTACATTTTGCTCACACCCATTACGCCGACGTAGCGCGGAGTGGGCGGCCCTCCCATCGCAAAGCGATCGGTACCGATTGCTAAGCTATGGCCATGGAGCCACCGGACCCGCGCGCCGAGCGGATCGCCGCGGCGCTGCGCCAGATCAGCGCCGGGTTCGCGGCCCTGGCCGACGCCGTCGCCGCCGACCCCGCCGAACCGCCGGAGGAGAGCCGCCACCTCGCGCTCATCACCGAGTGGGGCCGGCGGGGCCTCACCAGGGCCGAGGCCAGCGCGCTGTTCCGCAAGCACGGCTTCTCCCCGCAGGCCGCCGGCGGCTGGGTCCGCGGCGACTGGCTGGAGATCCGCGACGACGGCCGCCGCTACCTCACCGAGCGCTCGCTGAGCTGGCGGGCCGGACAGGAGGACCCCGAATGACCGTCACCGCCGAACCGTTCAGCGTCCGGATGGACGTCCGCGTCTACGAGATCGACCCGCAGCTGCATCTCAACGGCGGGTTCTACGTCCAGTACGCCGACCACGCGCGCTACGCCTGCGTGCAGGCCGCCGGGGTGTCCGTCGAAGACCTCGTCCGCGGCGGCCTCGGGCCCGTCAACCTGGAGACCGTGATCAGGTACCACCACGAGCTGCGCGGCGGCGACCGGGTCGACGTGACCTGCGAATGGGAGTGGGGCGGCGGCAAGACCTACCGCGTGCGCCACGCGTTCCGCCGCGCGGACGGCACCGTCGCCGCAGAGGTCGCGCACGTCAGCGGCCTGCTCGACCTCGAGGCGCGGCGGCTCGTCGCCGACCCCCGCGAGGCGTGGCGCGCGAGGGCGAGCAGGCCGGAACTCCTCGGCCTGGACTGAGGCCCCTGGCCAGGAGGCCGTCCGCTACACCAGGCGGCGGGCGGCCGCCCAGCGCGACAGCTCGTGCCGGTTCGACAGCTGGAGCTTGCGCAGCACGCTGCTGACGTGCGTCTCCACCGTCTTCACCGAGATGAACAGCTCCTTCGCGATCTCCTTGTAGGCGTAGCCGCGGGCGATCAGCCGCAGCACGTCCCGCTCCCGCTGCGTGATCTGGTCGAGCTCCGGGTCCACCGCCGGGACGTCCGTCGCCGCGAACGCGTCCAGCACGAACCCCGCCAGGCGCGGCGAGAACACCGCGTCGCCCTCCGCGACGCGGCCGATCGCGTCCGTCAGCTCCGGCCCTGAGATCGTCTTGGTGACGTAGCCGCGCGCGCCGCCGCGCACCACCCCGATCACGTCCTCCGCCGCGTCCGACACCGACAGCGCCAGGAACCGCGACGGCACCACCCCCGTCAGCCGCCGCAGCACCTCGATCCCGCCGCCGCCAGGAAGGTGCACGTCCAGCAGCACCACGTCCGGCGTCGTCGCGCGGATCACCGAGACCGCCTCGTCGACGTCGCCGGCCTCCCCGACGATCTCGACGCCGCCGCCGAGCTCCGCCTTCACCCCGGTCCGGAACATCTGGTGGTCGTCCACCAGCACGACCCGCTTCAGCTCGCTCACGCCCTGCTCCTTCGAGGGGGGACGACCGCCCGCACCCGCCGGTCCGCTCCCGCTCATCCCTTGTCCATTTCCAGCCGCACCTCGGTGCCCTCCCCCGGGGCCGTGCGGACGGTGGCCTTGCCGCCGTTGCGCTCCATGCGTCCGATGATGGACCCCCGGACGCCCATCCGGTCCTCCGGGACCTGATCCAGGTCGAATCCCTTCCCCCGGTCCCGCACGAAGATGGCGACCTTCTCCCCCTCCACCTCCGCGTACACCGACACCGACGGCGACTCCGCGTACTTCGCGGCGTTCACCATCGCCTCCCGCGCCGCCTGCAGCGCCGCGCCCAGCCGGTCGTCCAGCTCGGTGTCCCCGACGCACACCACCTCGATCGGCACGCCGTGGTCGTCCTCGACCTCGCCCGCCACCGCCTTGATCGCCGCGGCGAACGTCTGGTCCGGGTCCGAGCGCGGCTGGTAGAGCCACGTCCGCAGCGTCCGCTCCTGCGACCGGGCGAGCCGCTGCACCTCCCTCGAGTCGTGCGCGTTCCGCTGGATCAGCGTCAGCGTGTGCAGCACCGAGTCGTGGATGTGCGCGGCCAGCTCGGCCCGCTCCTGCGACCGGACGCGCTCGGCGCGCTCGGTGTCCAGGTCCTGCCAGAGCCGCACCACCCACGGCGTCACGATCAGCGTCACCCCGGTCAGGATGATCAGCATCGCGATGACGACCGACCGGGCCTGCCCCACGTCCACCCGCTGCGCGACGAACCCGCCGATCCCGCCGACGACCAGCAGCAGCCCGAGCAGGCTGCGCAGCCAGCGCTGCCGCAGCGGCAGCACCCACCGCTGCCGCTGGTCCCGGTCGGCCTGCTGCCACAGGATCGCGGCGCCGACGCCGCCGAGCACGAACGGCCAGATCGCCCACTGCATCAGCCCGCCGGCCTTGCCCGCCGCCCCCCACGGCAGCGCGGCCAGCCCGAGCGTGACCACCGCGTAGACGGCGAGCTGCCCCCAGTCGCGGCCCCGGCGCCCCGCCGCGCCCTCCCGCGCCGGCACCAGGATCCAGAACGCGCCGTACGCGGCGAGCCCGAGCCCGCTCGCCACCGTCAGCAGGACGAACGCCGACCGGACGATCAGCACGTCGACGCCCAGGTGCGCGGCGAGCCCGCGCGCCACGCCCGCGACGAGCCGCCCGTCCGGCACCCGTTCGAGCCGCGCCGCCTCGGGCACGGCCGACGGCGCGGCCGTCACCCCGCCCGCCGCCCCCGCGTCCCGCGGGCCTTCGCCACGTACTCCCACGTCACCGATCGTCACACGCCCCCGGGCCCGTCCGCATCAGGGCCGCACCCCGAATTCCCTCAGGGTCCCGATTCCGGGGGGCGGGGGGATCTCGGGGTCCGGTCAGGGTCGTCCCCGATACCGCGCCGCGTGCCGGGCGGTCACGATGGTGGACATGGCTGAGGAGCGGAACGCCGGCGAGCGCCGGCGGCTGGCGCGGGATCCGGAACGGCGCGTGCTGGCCGGGGTGTGCACCGGGCTCGGGCGGTACACGGGCATCGACCCCGTCGTCTTCCGCGTGGGGTTCGGGCTGCTGGTCCTCGCGCACGGGCAGGGCGTCTTCCTCTACATCGTCGCCGCGCTGCTCATGCCGGCGAGCCCCGGCGAGTCGTCGGCCGCGGAACGGCTGTTCCGGCGGTGGTTCGACGCGCCGGCGGTGCTGTCGGCGCTCGGGGCGCTGCTGTGCGTCGGCGTCGCGCTCAGCCTGTTCGGCGGCGTCTCGACGGACTCGATCGCGGTACTGGTCGTGTTCGGGCTGGTCATGCTGGTCGCCCACGCGCGGGGCGTCGACCTCGTCGGCGCGGCCCGGGCCATCCCCGAACGGTTCGCCGGGCACCCGCCGGGCCCGTCCCCCGAATGGACCGCGGGCAAGAGCGTCTCGCTGGAGAAGGAGGCACCGGCCTGGACGGGCGGCGGCCTCCCCGAAGGAATGATCGACCTCGCCACCTACGGCCGGGCCCGTACCGCGGAACCGCCCGTGGAGCCGTGGGAGGACGCGCCCCCGCCGGAGCGGCGGCGCGAGCGCCCGAAGTCGCCCGCGGCGACGATCACGCTGCTGGCGGCGATGGCCACCGGCGCCGCGCTGATCCCCGTCGCCCGCGGCTACCCGGCGCCCGAGTCGGCCCTGATCGTCATGGCGCCCGCGCTCGCGGTCGTCGGGCTGGGCCTGATCGTCGGCGGCTGGTTCCGGACGCGCGGCCTCGCCGCCGTGGGAACCCTGCTCGCCCTGTCGCTGCTGGCCACCTCGGTCGCGGCGCACCTGCCGGAGAACCTTAAGTACGGCGACATGGAGTGGCGGCCGATGAACGCGACCAGCACGCACCAGGAGTACCGGATCGGCGTCGGCCAGGGCACCCTGGACCTGACCGCCCTGCCGCTCGCGACAGGCCAGCACGTCTCGGTCGACGCGCGGGTCGGCCTCGGCGGGATGGAGGTCAAGGTGCCGCAGGGCGTCCGCGTCCGGCTCGACGCCCGGATCGCGCTCGGCGACCTGCGCATCGAGCACCGCACGACCAGCGGCCCGAACGCCAAGGTGATCCGCGTGCTGGAGCCCGAGGGAGCGGCCGTGAAGAACCCGCCCGAGATCGACCTGCGCATCCGCGGCAAGGTCGGGGACGTGGACGTGCACCGTGTCTGAGCGGCCGTACAGGTTCGACCCGGCGGGGCCGGTGACCGGGATCTTCTTCCTCCTGCTCGCGGGGATCTTCCTCGCCGACGGGCTGTCCGGCGGCCACGCCGTCGAGGTGGCGGTGATGGTGCCGGTGGTGCTCATCGGGCTCGGCGTCGTCGGGACCGTCCGGGTGCTGACCCGGTCGAGGCGCAGACGGCTGAGGTGACAGGGGTCACCCCCTGACCTGGGAACATCCGGTCCGGGGCCGGCTGTTCAGAGGATTCGTGAAGTTCTCCGGGAAGAGCGTCCTGCTCGTGGCGCGGCTGCACGTCGACCTGTGCCGCCTCGCCAGCGTGCTGTGTAGCCGCTGAAGCCTCTCGCGCCCACAGCCCGTCCCCTTTTCACAGCCGGTTCCCGGCTGCCCTGGAGAACCCCTCGATGAACCTCCGTGTCTGGAAATGGCAGTTCTGGCAGCAGATCGTGCTGTCGCTGGTGCTCGGCGTCGCCGCCGGCGCCCTGATCAACAACTTCGGCGGCGGGGAGAAGACCGCCGCCGACTGGCTCGACCCGTTCGGCGACGTCTACGTCAGCCTGCTGAAGGTCGTCGTCGTGCCGCTGGTGTTCGCCGCGATCGTGGTGAGCGTCGGCCGCCTCCGCGGCGTCGGCAGCGTCGCGCGGCTCACCGCGAAGACCCTCGGCTGGTTCGTGGTGACCTCGGCGATCGCGACCGCGATCGGGCTGACCGTCGCGCTGCTGATCAAGCCGGGCCAGGGGCTCGGGAAGCTCGCCAGCGAGTCCGCGACGACCGACCCCGTCACCTGGACGCAGGTGCTCCACAACCTGTTCCCGTCCAACATCGTCAAGGCGATGGCGGACGGCAACGTGCTCGGCGTCGTGACGTTCGCGGTGCTGTTCGGCGCGGCGCTGGTCGCGATCGGGCCGCGCGGCGAGCGGCTGACGAGCCTCATCGACGACCTGTACGCCGTCATGCAGAAGGTCGTCTGGTGGGTCGTGCGGCTCACCCCGATCGGGTCGTTCTTCCTGATCGGGTCGGTCGTCGCGACCTACGGGCCGAGCTCGCTCGCGCCGCTGGCGAAGTTCACCGGCGCGATCTACCTGGCCGTCGCGATCATGCTGCTGGTCGGGTACCCGGTGTTGCTGCGCGCGTTCGGCCGGGTGAGCCCGCTGAAGTTCCTGCGCAACTCCTGGCCCGCGATCCAGTTCGGGTTCGTGTCGTCGTCCTCGCTGGCGACGCTGCCGATCGCGCAGCGGGTGTCGATCGAGCGCAACGGCGTCCAGCGCGAGTACGCGAGCTTCGCGCAGCCGCTCGGCGCGACGATCAAGTTCGACGGCTGCGGCGCGATCTACCCGGCGGTCGCGGCGGTGTTCGTCGCCCAGTACACCGGCGTGCACCTCGGCATCGCCGACTACGCGCTCATCGCGCTGGCCGCGGTGATCGGGCAGCTCGGCACCGGCGGCACGCCCGGCCCGGCGCTGGTCGCGCTCACGCTGACCCTCACCACGGTGGGGCTGCCGCTGCAGGCCGTCGGCTACCTGATCGCGATCGACAAGGTCATCGACATGGCCCGGACGGCGCTGAACGTCACCGGCCAGCTGACCGTCCCGGTGCTGGTCGCGCGGTCGGAGGGGCTGCTGGACGAGGCGGTCTTCAACGGGCCGCCGAAGGAGCTGACGTCGAGCCCGTCCACCCCGGACGAGAGCGGCGAGAGCGGCGGCACCGGCGAGGCGCCGGCCCGCGACCGCGCGCCGGAGCCCGTTCCCGCCTGATCCCGCCAAGCCGATCTCCACGAGGACGGCGCCCGCGCCCGGTTCGGCGCGGGCGTCGTTCGTGTGACCCGTGCCGCACCGCCCGGGCATCCCCGTCCGGCGGGGACGCGAAGTAATGTGATCCCAACGGCAGGTGATCGGGGATCGAGGTGTGATGGCAGGGCAGCCCGGTGTCCCGGAGGCCGGCGGCACGGACGTGCTGCCGGGCTCGCGGTCCGCCCTGGATCCCGGCCGCGCGATCAAGCCGGGGCGGCACGGGCTGTCGCCCGAGACGGTCGCGGGCATCCAGCGCGAGCGGCTCATCGACGCGTTCGTGCAGGTGGTGTCGGAGCGCGGGTTCGCGCACACGACGATCGGGCGGGTGACCGAGGGCGCGGGCGTCACGAAGAAGACGTTCTACACGCACTTCACCGATCTGGACGACTGCTTCCTCGCCGCCTACCAGCGCGGCATGGACATCCTGCTGCGGCGGATGGCGGAGGCGTACGAGGCGGCGCCGTCGTGGCCGGACGGGATCCGGGCGGCGCTGCGCCGGATGCTCGCGATCCTCGCGGCGGAGCCGCGGTTCGCGCGGGCGTCGCTGGTGGAGGTGAACGCGGCGGGGCCGCAGGTGCGGCAGGCGCGGATCGACAACCTCGCCCGGTTCCGCGGGTTCTTCGAGGACCCGTCGCTGCCGCCGGTCCCGGTCGCGGTGATCGACGCGATCGTCGGCGGGATCTACAGCGCGATCCACGTGCAGATGGAGACGGGCGAGGCGGAGGAGCTGCCGTCGCTGCTGCCGGCCCTCACCTATTTCGTGCTGCTGCCGCTGATCGGCCGCGAGGCGGCCTCCCCGTACCTGACCGGCGACCCCTGACCCGCCCGCCCCCCTCCGCGCAGCCCGGCAGACGCGCGAGCGTGGGACGACGTGCCCGCGGGCATGGGGCGACGCGCGCGGGCGCGGGGCAACGCGCGCGGGCGCGGGGCAACGCACCCGCGGGCGTCGGGCGACGCGCACAGGCGTGGGGCGACGCGCGCTCGGCCGCTGGGGCGCTCGGCTGCTAGGCGGCGTGGAGGCTGACGGCGAAGGCGGGGCCCGGGTTGGTGAGCGTCTGCGGGCCGCCGTGGACGCGGACCCGGTTGGCCCGCAGCGGCCGCTCCGTCACGCCGTCCGCCGCGATCGCCACCTCCGCCAGCTCGCCGGCGAGCAGCGTGCTGACCTGCCCGTGGACGGTGGCGCCGTGCCCGGGGGGCCAGGTGGTCAGCCACAGCCGGACGCCGTCCGGGGCGTCCAGCGGGACGTGCACCGGGTCGGCGTCGTCGAAGACCACGCGGCGCCACCAGTCGGACGGGCGGGCCGCGAGGTCGCGGACGCGGGCGGCGAGCTGCCCGACGGTGGGCGGGCGGGCGGTGATGGTGCGGCCGTGCGGGTCGTCCTGGCCACGCATAGTGAGATCGGGAACCATGTCCTGGATGTCCTGGTCTGAGCCGGATCCGGGTGAGCGCCACCCGGGAGCAACGGG
Organism: Actinomadura sp. NPDC048394; assembly: GCF_040651755.1. Taxonomy (NCBI): domain Bacteria; kingdom Bacillati; phylum Actinomycetota; class Actinomycetes; order Streptosporangiales; family Thermomonosporaceae; genus Actinomadura; species Actinomadura sp. NPDC048394. Next base: position 34,227 of record NZ_JBEZJL010000017.1, read on the forward strand.
ATGATCAGCGGCTACAGGCAGGACACAGCGCGCTCGCCACGCGGCGGAGGGCCACGGGGCTGTCGGCGGGAACGCGCGCTGGCATGGCAACAAGGAGACACTCCGTGACCAACGGTTGTCAAGCCGAACACCTCCGTTCACCCGCCGTGCACCCGTGATCCGTCCCGGTCCGTCAGCATCCGTCCGGTAACGGATCAAGGAACGGAGTCTGCGATGGACCGGCGAAGCGTGCTGCGCGGTGGTCTCGTGACGACCGCGGGAGCGGCCCTTGCCCTGCTGAACGACGGCCCGGCCCGCGCCGCCGGCCTGGTGCGGACCGGCCGTCCCCGGCTCACCCACGGCGTGCAGAGCGGCGACGTCACCGCGAACGAGGCGGTGATCTGGGCGCGCTCGGACCGGCCCGCGCGGATGCTCGTCGAGATCGGCGACCGGCCCGACTTCCGGAACGCGCGGACGCTCCGCGGCCCCGTCCTCACCCCGGACACCGACCTGACCGGCAAGGCGTTCCTGCGCGGCCTGCCGCCGGGCCGCGAGCTGCACTACCGGGTCCGGCTGGACGACCTGGACCGGCACCTGGCGTCCGAGCCGGTGGCCGGGCGGCTGCGCACGGCGCCGCGCACCCGCCGCGACATCCGGTTCGTCTGGTCGGGCGACCTCGCCGGGCAGGGCTGGGGCATCAATCCGGACCTCGGCGGCTACCGCATCTTCAAGGCGATGGCCGCGGTCGACCCCGATTTCTTCCTCTGCAGCGGCGACCTGGTCTATTCGGACGGCCCGCTCTCCGAGACGGTGAAGCTGCCGGACGGTTCCACCTGGCGCAACCTCACCACGGCGGAGAAGTCCGCCGTCGCGCAGACCCTCGCCGAATACCGCGGCCAGTTCCGCTACAACCTTGAGGACGCCAATCTCCGCGCGTTCAACGCGCAGGTCCCGATGCTCTACCAGTGGGACGACCACGAGACGCTCAACAACTGGTACCCCGGCGAGATCCTGGACCTTCCGCAGTACACGGAGAAGCGGGTGGACGTGCTGTCGGCGCGGGCCCGCCGTGCCGCCTTCGAGTACACGCCGATCGCCATTCCAGCGGCGAAGGGCGGCCGCATCTACCGCAAGATCTCCTATGGTCCGCTGCTCGACGTGTTCATGCTGGACATGCGCACGTACAAGTCGCCGAATGACGCGGACGACTCCCCCACCCAGCGCGACGGCCTGCTCGGCGCCGAGCAGACCGCCTGGCTGAAGAGCGAGCTCCGCCACTCCCGCGCCACCTGGAAGGTCATCGCGAACGACCTGCCGATCGGCCTCGTCGTCCCCGACGGCACCGCGCAGGAGGCGGCGGCGCAGGGCGACAACGGCGCCCCTCTCGGCCGCGAACGGGAGATCGCCGGGATCCTTTCCGACATCAAGAAGAACCGTGTCCGCAACACCGTCTGGCTGACGGCCGACGTCCATTACACGGCCGCGCACTACTACGACCCGTCCAAGGCGGCGTTCAAGGACTTCGACCCGTTCTGGGAATTCGTGTCCGGGCCCCTGAACGCGGGCGCCTTCGGCCCGAACTCCCTCGACGGCACGTTCGGGCCGGTCGCGAAATTCGTCCAGGCGCCGCCGCACGCCAACACCTCGCCGGCGGAGGGCTACCAGTTCTTCGGCGAGGTCGACATCGACGCGCACTCGGCGACGCTCACCGTCCGCCTCCGCGACCTCGACGGAAAGGTGCTGCACACCGAAACGCTGAATCCCGCCCGCTGACGGCGGCGCGTGAGGTCGCGCCTTCCTCGAAAGGCGCGACCTCGCCCCGCCTCGCGGATGTCCGATGCCCCATCGGGCTTCTCAGCGGGTGATCAGGACGTACGCGATCACGGTGAGCACCGCGGTCACGATCAGGTACTTGGCGAACACGTACCGCACATACCCCGCAGATCGGGACACAGTCCCCGACCTGGGATCATCGACCGTGTGAACCCCGTGCGCACCCTCGCCCCGCCCGCGGCGGCGCTCGTCCTGTGCCTCCTCCTCCCCGGCTGCTCCGGCGGCGGCGGGAACCACCGGAAGGCCGACTGCGCCAAGATCACCGCCGCCCTGCGCACCCCGTCGAGATCGGACGACGTCCAGGGGATCATCGACGCGCTGCGCCGCGTCCGCCCGAAGCTCAAGGACGACCACCTGGCCAAGGAGGTCGACGTCGTCCTGGACGTCGGCGCGAAGCTGAAGAAGAGCGGCGGCGACGAGACCGGCCGGAACCTGCTGTCCGACTCCGAGGCGATCCGCTTCAGCAAGGCGACCGACGACATCACCGAGACCTGCGGCACCCCGTCCCCCTGACCCCATCCCCGCAGCCCCCGTCCCGGATCGGCGGTGGCGCCCGCGGCGACGGTGCGCGGCGACGGTGCGCGGCGATGGCGCGCGGCGATGGCGCGCGGCGGTGAGCGGTCAGGACCTGCGGTCGAGCCAGGCCTGGAGGCCGTCGAGGATGCGTTCGAGGCCGAACTCGAAGCCGGCGTCCGGGTCGAGGTGGAGCGGCATGTTCCGCCGCCAGTAGTCGGCGTAGGCGGGGTGGTCGCCGGCCGCCCGCTCCACGAAGGGGCGGAGCTGCTCGACGAGCTCGTCCGGCGACTTCTCGCCGCCGCGGGTCGCGCGCTTCATCGCGACGTCGGACGTCGCGTAGCCGATGGCCTGCGACACCAGCAGGGAGCTGGCCCAGCCGATCTCCGCGCCGGTCAGGCCCGCGGCGGACAGCAGCGCGATGGTGCGGTCGCTGACCCGCATCGCGTTCGGGCCGAGGGCGGGATGGCTGCCGAACAGCGCGATCACCCAGGAGTGGCGCAGCAGCACCGTCCGGAAGCTGCGGGCGAGCCCGGCCGCGGCCTCCCGCCAGCCGGCCTCCGCGGCGTCCGGGACCTCGACCTCGCCGAGGATCTCGTCGACGACGAGTTCGAGCAGCTCGTCCTTGTTCGCGACGTAGAAGTACATCGAGGTCGCGCCCGCGCTGATGCTCGCGCCCAGGCGCCGCATGCTGAACCCGTCGAGGCCCTCGGCGTCCAGCAGCGCGACGGCGGCGGCGACGATCTCCTCGCGGCTGAGCTGCGGGCGCCCGCGCCGCGGGCGGCCCGGGCGCAGCCAGACCGAGTCGATGAAGGGATCGTTCTCAGGGGCCATGCGGCGTCCTTCCGACCTGGGCTGCTCCGGCGCCCCAGATTATCGGTTGACGAACGGCGTACCAAAGTTAGTACAGTGTGCGAAAATTCGATCGCCGTACGAACGGGGATGCCATGTCCGCCCGCAACCCGCGCCGCTGGGTGATCCTCGGCGTGCTCTGCCTCAGCCTGCTCGTGGTGGTCATCGACAACACGGTGCTCAACGTCGCGATCCCCTCGCTGGTCGAGGACCTGCACGCGAGCAACTCCGACATCCAGTGGATCCTGGACGCCTACATGCTGGTGTTCGCCGGGCTCCTGCTCACCGCGGGCGCCCTGTCGGACCGGTTCGGGCGCCGCCGCGGCCTCGTCACCGGCCTGATCCTGTTCGGCGGCGCGTCCGGGCTCGCCGCGCTGGCCGACTCGTCCGGCGAGCTCATCGCCGCGCGGGCGCTGATGGGCGTCGGCGGCGCGTTCCTGATGCCCGGCACCCTGTCGATCCTCACCACCGTCTTCGACGACGAGGAGCGCAAGAAGGCCCTCGCCATCTGGAGCTCGGTGCTGATGGTCGGCGCCGTCGCGGGCCCGCTCGTCGGCGGCCTGCTGCTGCGCGACTTCTGGTGGGGGTCGGTGTTCCTGCTGAACATCCCGATCGCCGTCCTCGGCGTCGTCGCCGCGCTGCTGATCATCCCCGAGTCGCGCGGCCCCGCCGTCCGCCCGGACGTGGTCGGCGCCGTGCTGTCGACCGCCGGGATGACCGCGCTCGTGTGGGGCGTGATCGAGACGGCGCGGGACGGCTGGTCGTCCGTCCGCACCATCGGCGGGTTCGCCGTCGCGGTCGTGATGATCACCGCGTTCGGGCTGTGGGAGCGGCGCTGCGCGGAGCCGATGCTGCCCATGGGCCTGTTCCGGGACCGGAACTTCAGCGGCGCCAGCCTCTCGGTCGTGCTGATGTCGTTCTCGGCGGGCGGGCTGCTGCTCGCGCTCACCCAGTACCTGCAGTTCGTGCTGGAGTACAGCCCGCTGAAGGCGGGCGCCGCGTTCATCCCGCTGATGGTGGCTGCGATGGCGTTCAACGGGGTCGGCGTGGTGGTCGACAAGAAGCTCGGCGCCCGGGTCGCGGTGGCCGCCGGCCTGCTGCTCCTCGCGGCCGGCTTCGGCGTGCTGGCAACGCTGTCGCCCGGCGACGGCTACCCGAAGCTCGTCATCGCCCTGGTCGTCATGGGGATGGGCAGCGGGACGATGGGCCCCGCGGCGTACGGGACGCTGCTCGGCGCCCTCCCGCCCGAGCGCGCGGGCGTCGGCTCGGCGGTCAACGACACCGTCCAGCAGGTCGGGCAGGCGCTCAGCGTCGCGGTCCTCGGCAGCGTCCTGTCGGCGGCGTTCTCCAGCCACATGCCGGACGGGGTGACCGGCCCGGCGCGCGAGTCCATCGGCGACGCGCTGGCGGTCGCGGCGGCCAAGGGCGACGCCGGCCTCGCGGCGGCGGCGCGCGACGCGTTCACCGACTCGATGGCCACGATCGCGATCGTCGGCGTGGTCGCCGGGATCGCCGCGGCGGCGCTGGCGTTCCTCGTGCTGCGGCGCGCCCCGTCGGCGCCGCGGGACGCCCCGGCCGCCCCCGTCGACGTCGCCCCCTAGCCGCCATTTACAAATCACCATAAGGCAGTTCATTACCGGCGAAGCATTTCCGGGTTTTAGTGGACCGCTACATTCACTTTACCCCTCCTATACGTTCTGGATGAGTAACTATTCGCAACGCGGAATAGCGACACATCCGCGTTGTTCGAGGCGTGACAGTCCCCCGGCCCGGTGCCCGCGCGGCACCGGGCCTGCCACACCCCAGAACAGAGGAGTGATACGTGAATTACGGAGACGAGCTACGACGAGAGATCATGTCGGAGGGGGTCACCCCCCTCATCGGAGTGTTCGACATGTTCTCCGCCTCCGTCGCCGCGAAGCACTACGACGGCCTCTTCGTGTCCGGATTCGGGTTCGCCGCGTCGCACTACGGGCTGCCCGACATCGGCTTCATCGCCTGGCCGGACATCGTCGCGTTCGTGCAGCGGCTGCGGCTCGCCTTCCCCGGCCGGCACCTGCTGGTCGACATCGACGACGGGTACGTCGACGCGGAGGTCGCCTGCCACGTCGTCGAGCAGCTGGAGATGATCGGCGCGTCCGGCGTCATCCTCGAGGACCAGCAGCGGCCGCGCCGCTGCGGGCACGTCGACGGCAAGCGGATCCTGCCGCTGCCGGAGTACCTCGAGAAGCTCGACATGGTGCTGCGCACCCGCCGCGACCTCGTGGTGGTCGCCCGCACCGACGCCACCGACGAGGACGAGATCCTCGTCCGCGCGCAGGCCCTCGCCGAGACCGACGCCGACGTCGTCCTCGTCGACGGCGTCCGCAGTATCGACTGGATCCACCGGGTCCGGTCGGTGATCGGCGGCAAGCCGCTGCTGTTCAACCAGATCGCCGGCGGCAAGTCGCCGCGCATCTCGCTGCCCGAGCTGACCGAGCTCGGCGTGGACGTGGCGATCTACAGCACGCCGTGCCTGTTCGCCGCGCAGAGCGCGATGGACGCGGCGCTGCTCGAACTGAAGGGCGCCGACGGCCGGCTGCCCGAGATGACGCCGGACACCGTCGGCGTCAAGGAGTCCATCGAGCTGCTCGAACGCAACATCAGCCGGCACCACCGGCCGAACGGCCGGGAGATGGCGCCCGCTCCCGCCTGATCCACCCGAACACCGGGATCCACCGGAACACCGGGTTCCACCCGAACACCGGGATCCTCCCGAACACCGATCCTTCCGAACACCGAGATCCGCCCATCGCGGTGATTCCCCACCGGGGAGTCGCCGCGATGTTTCGTCCGTACCGAAAAAGGGGTCACCATGCGCATGCTCGCCCGGCTTCTCGTCCTGTCCGCCCTCACCTGCGGCGCCGCCGTGGCGACGTCCGGCATCACCTGGGCGTCCACGTCCCCGTCCCCCGCGCCGGCTCCGGCCGGGCACGGGGACAGCGTCGTCAGCGCGTTCAACAACACCGGCGACGACGCGGGCAACGACAGCTGGCTGGAGATCGACCGGTCGCTCAACCTCGCCAAGGGCGACGGCAGCCCGGGCAGCGACATCATCAACGAGGTCAGCGGCGCGTCCAGCGGGATGTCGCCCGGCTCGTCGAACGGCTCGCTGTCCGGCACGTCGACGACGACGTCACCACCGCAGTCGGACGACGAGTGACGCCCCGGACGGCGCCCGCGCACCCCGCGGGCGCCGTCCGCTTACCCGGAGGCGACGATCGCGCGGCCCTTGGGCCAGGTCAGGCGGGGTCCATGTGAATAGGGCGAAAATCCGGAAAAGTAAGGGGCATCCGATTACGGTCGGTTGGTGATCGCCCACGGAACGGGGCGGTCGCGACCGGCGAGGAGTGACAGTGACCCCCGAAGCACGAACGGACGCCACCGAGGCGTCGCATATGGACAGGGTCGACGTGAACCCCGGCGTCGACCGCGCGACGGAGCCCGACGAGGAGCAGGTCCTCCGCGACCTGTACGGACAGCCGGACGGCGACGGGATCTTCCGCGGGGAGGGCTCCGGATGACCGCGGCGAGCATGCTGGCGGAGGCCCGCAAGTCCCTCGGGATGTCGGGCCGCCCGAACACCATCACCAAGGAGTACGCCGCCAGGCACGGGGACGAGTTCCTCAACGCGTCCTGGTGCGACATGGCCATCACGTATTGGGCGCGGCACAGCGGCAACGCGAGCGCCGTCCTGCCCGGCGGCGACCGCGCGTACACCGTCTGGCACGCGCAGGACTTCCAGAAGGCCGGGCGCTGGCACGCCGGCACGACCGCGCAGGTCGACGCCGCGAAGCCGGGTGACATCGTCTTCTTCGACTGGGGCGCGTCCAACACCGTCTCCGCGATCGACCACGTCGGCGTCGTGGAGAAGGCGCTCGGCGGCGGGCGCGTCCAGACGATCGAGGGCAACACCTCCGACGCCTGCAAGCGCAAGGTGCGCGGCGCGGACGTGATCGCGGGCTACGGACGGCCCGACTACAGCGGCGACGACTGGACGGAGGCCATCGTGAACAAGCTGCCGCAGGTGAGCAAGGGCGACACGGGCGAGCACGTGGAGAGCGTGCAGGGGCTGCTGCTGGCGCGCAGCCACCCCGAGGTGGCCGTCAGCGGGCGCTTCGACGACACCACCGAGGCGGCGGTGAAGGCCGTCCAGAAGTGGGGCGGCGTTACCGCGGACGGGATTGTCGGGCCGGACACCTGGCCGGTCCTGCTGCGGGTGCACTAGCCGGCCGCGTCCCGGCCTCGTCCCGCCCGGGCCCCGCCCGCGCCGCCCTCCCCACCGCCGACAAAAAGGCCACGTCAGGGTCTAGTACGCGATTCAACCGCGGCATACCTTCGTAAGGTCGCATGTCGCGGAGCGTTCCGGCGGTTGCGCCGCGGAGTGCTCCAGAGAGGCGGGGCCCCGATGACGTGGCCAGATCAGCGTGCTCCGCCCGGGGGCGTCTCCTCTCCGGTCCACCCCGAGACGTCCCTGGGAGAAACGCATGCCACGTATCCGTGTCGAGGTCGATGGTGCGACGTACGAGGACGACGTCGAACCGCGGCTTCTTCTCGTCCACTATCTGCGCGACCGGCTGGGCAAGGTCGGCACCCCGGTCGGGTGCGACACCAGCAACTGCGGAGCCTGCACCGTCCTGATGGACGGGTTGAGCGTGAAGAGCTGCTCCGTGCTCGCCGTCCAGGCCGACGGCCGTGACGTCACGACCGTCGAGGGGCTCGGGGCCGGCGGCGCGGAGCATCCGATGCAGCGCGCCTTCCACGAGGAGCACGCGCTGCAGTGCGGCTACTGCACCCCCGGCATGATCATGGCGTCGATCGATCTGCTGCGGGAGAACGTCGACCCGTCCGAGGACGAGATCCGCGACGGGCTCGAGGGCAACCTGTGCCGGTGCACCGGCTACCAGAACATCGTGAAGGCCGTCCGGCGCGCCGCGGCGGAGATGCGGACGCCCGCGCAGGAGCGGGAGGTGACGCCATGACCGCGACGGCCGAGGGCCCCGCGCAGGAGATGGGCTCGCCCAGGAAACGGTCGGAGGACGCCCGGCTGATCACCGGGCGGACGAGATGGACCGACAACATGGCCCCGGCGGGGACGCTGTACGTGGCGTTCCTGCGCAGCCCGCACGCGCACGCGCGCATCGCGGGGGTGGACGTCGAGGCGGCGAGGAGCCGTCCCGGGGTGGTGGCGGTGTTCAGCGGCGCCGACTTCGCGGACGAGCAGGGCGCGCTGCCGTGCGCGTGGGTGGTCACCGAGGACATGAAGCATCCGGACCATCCGCCGATGGCGGTGGACGAGGTCCGGTACGTGGGCGAGCCGGTGGCGTGCGTGGTGGCGCGGGACCGGTACGCGGCGTTCGACGCGCTGGAGGAGATCGACGTCGACTACGAGCCGCTGCCCGCCGTGGTGGACATGGAGGCGGCGGTCGCGGACGGCGCCGACCTGGTCCATGAGGGGCTCGGGACGAACACGTCGTACACGTGGGTGTTCGAGAACGGGGACCTGGACGCGGCGATGCGGGACGCGCCGGTGGTGCTGGAGCGCCGGTACGTGCAGCAGCGGCTGATCCCGACGGCGATGGAGCCGCGGTCGGTGCTGTGCGTCCCGGAGGGCGACGAGTTCACGCTGTACTCGGCGACGCAGATCCCGCACATCCTGCGGCTGATGCTGGCGACGGTCACCGGGATCCCGGAGCATCGGATCCGGGTCGTCGCGCCGGACGTGGGCGGCGGGTTCGGCTCGAAGCTGCAGGTGTACGGCGAGGAGGTCATCGCGCTGCTGCTGGCGCGGCGGCTGGGCCGTCCGGTGAAGTGGACGGAGTCGCGCAGCGAGGGGAACATGACCGTCCACCACGGTCGCGACCAGATCCAGCGGCTGACGCTCGCGGCGGAGCGGGACGGGCGGATCCGCGGCCTGAAGGTGGAGCTGCTCGCCGACATGGGCGCCTACCTGATGCTGGTGACGCCGGGCATCCCGCTGCTGGGCGCGTTCATGTTCAACGGCATCTACAAGATGGACGCCTACTCCTTCACGTGCTCGGGCGTGTTCACGACGAAGACGCCGACGGACGCGTACCGGGGCGCTGGGCGTCCGGAGGCGACGTTCGCGATCGAGCGGCTGATGGACGAGCTGGCCGCCGAGCTGGGCCTGGACCCGATCGAGGTGCGGCGCCGCAACTGGATCGCGCACGAGGAGTTCCCGTACGACACGATCGCGGGCCTCACCTACGACAGCGGGAACTACGAGGCGGCCACGGACAAGGCCCTGGAGCTGTTCGAGTACGACAAGCTGCGCGCGGAGCAGGCGGACCGGCGCGAGCGCCGCGACCCGGTGCAGCTCGGCATCGGGGTGTCGACGTTCACGGAGATGTGCGGGCTGGCGCCGTCGCGGGTGCTCGGGTCGCTGTCGTACGGCGCGGGCGGCTGGGAGCACGCGTCGGTGCGGGTGCTGCCGTCCGGGAAGGTCGAGGTCGTCACGGGCTCGTCCGCGCACGGGCAGGGCCACGAGACGGCGTGGGCGCAGATCACCGCGGACCGGCTGGGCGTCCCGTTCGAGGACGTGAAGGTACTGCACGGCGACACCGCCGTGTCGCACAAGGGCATGGACACCTACGGGTCGCGGTCGCTCGCGGTCGGCGGGATGGCGCTGTACTCGGCGTGCGACAAGGTCGTCGACAAGGCGCGTAAGGTCGCGGCGCACCTGCTGGAGGCGTCCGAGGAGGACCTGGAGTTCGCGGGCGGCCGGTTCAGCGTCCGCGGCATCCAGCAGGAGGGCCGGACGCTGCAGGAGGTCGCGCTGGCCGCGTTCGCGGCGCACGACCTGCCGGACGGGATCGAGCCGTCGCTGGACTCCGACGCGACGTTCGACCCGGACAACTTCTCCTTCCCGCACGGCACGCACCTGTGCGCGACCGAGGTCGACACCGAGACCGGGATGGTGAGGATCCGCAAGTACGTCGCGGTCGACGACGTCGGCAAGGTCGTGAACCCGCTGATCGTCGAGGGGCAGGTGCACGGCGGGCTCGCGCAGGGCATCGCGCAGGCGCTGTACGAGGAGGCCGTGTACGACGCGGAAGGCAACCTCACGACGACGACGATGGCCGACTACCTGATCCCGTCGGCGGCGGACCTGCCGTCGTTCACAACCGACCGCACGGAGACGCCCGCGACGTCCAACCCGATGGGCGTGAAGGGCGTCGGCGAGGCCGGCACGATCGCCTCGACCCCGGCGGTCGTGAACGCGATCGTCGACGCGCTGCGCCCCTTCGGCGTGGACGACGTCCCGATGCCGTGCACGCCGGAGCGCGTCTGGCGCGCGCTCCGCTCGGAGTCCCAGCCCGACGACACGGCCGAACCCGGAGCGGGCGGCGGTCTCGGATCGGCCGGAGGTGCCCAGTGATCCCCGCGACGTTCGACTACGTGCGGCCCGCGTCGGTGGACGACGCCGCGCGGGCGCTCGCCGACGCCGGCGAGGACGCGAAGGTCCTCGCCGGCGGGCAGAGCCTGATGCCGCTGCTGCGGATGCGGCTCGCCTACCCCGACGCGCTCATCGACCTCGACCGGCTCGACGGGCTGCGGGAGATCCGCGACGACGGCGACGCCGTGGTGATCGGCGCGATGGCGACGCACCACCAGGTGATCGGCGACCCGCTGGTGCGCGAGCACCTGCCGCTGATCGCGCGGGCGACGGAGACCGTCGCGGACCCGGCGGTCCGGCACCGCGGCACGTTCTGCGGGTCCCTCGCCCACGCGGACCCGGCGGGCGACCTGCCGGCGGTCGCGCTGGCGCTGGACGCGGTGCTGCTGGCCCGGTCGGTGCGCGGCGAGCGGGAGATCCCGGCGGCGGAGTTCTTCGTCGACTGGATGACCTCGGCGCTGGAGCCGGACGAGCTGCTCGTCGGGGTCCGGGTGCCGAAGCCCGGCACGGGCTGGGGCGTGCACTACGAGAAGTTCCACCGGACGGCGCAGGCGTGGGCGATCGTCGGGGTCGCGTGCGCGGTGCGCCGGTCGGGCGACACGGTCGAGGAGGCCCGGGTCGCGCTCACCAACATGGGGCCGACGCCGGTCCGGGCGAGCGGGGTCGAGGACGCCGTCCGGGGTAAGGCCGCGTCGCGGGAGGCGTTCCAGGCCGCCGCCGGGCACGCCGCCGAAGGCACCGAACCGCCCACGGACCTGCATGGATCCGCCGAATACCGGGCACACCTGGCGTCCGTGCTGACCGCGCGGGCGCTGAGCACGGCGGCGAACCTCTGAGTCGTGGCCGCGCGGCCGGGCCCCCGCGCCCCGGGGCCCGGCCGCGCGACCCGCCCGTCCCGGCGGGCGTCCCGCGGGCGTCCCGTGGGGCACCCCCGCACTGGCGGCGCCAGAGTGATCGCCGTAAGGTCGCGAGGAAGTACACCGGACGATAAGGACCATGATCATGGAGCTCGACCACGAATTCACCGTCCCCGTGCCGGTGGATCGGGCCTGGTCGGTGCTGCTCGACGTGGAGCGCGTCGCGTCGTGCATGCCGGGCGCGACCCTCGACTCGGTCGACGGCGACGAGTACGCGGGCCGGATGAAGGTGAAGGTCGGCGCGATGACCATCACCTACCGGGGCACCGCGCGCATCGTGTCGGCGGACGAGCCGTCCCGCACCGTCACGATGGAGGCCGCCGCGAAGGAGGCGCGCGGCTCCGGCACGGCGTCGGCGACCGTCCAGGCGAAGCTGCACCAGCAGGACGACGGCACGACCCGGGTGACGGTGCGCACCAAGCTGAACGTGACGGGGCGGCCCGCGCAGTTCGGCCGCAACATCCTGTCCGAGGTCGGCTCGAAGATCATCGCGCGGTTCGCGAAGGCGCTCGCGGCGGAGCTGGAAGCACCGGAGGCACCGGCGGCCGAGCCCGCCGCCGCTGCTGAGCCCGCGGCTGCCGAGCCGGTGCAGGAGGCCATGCCGGAGCCGGAAGCCCCCGCAGAGAAGGCCGCCGAGCCGGAACCCGAGCCGCCCGCCGAGAAGGCCGCGGAGCCGGAGAAGGCCGCGGAGCCGGAACCGGCGAAGGCGGAGGTGGCGCAGCCCGTGCCGGCCGCGCCGCCGCAGCCGCCGTCGCCGTCCGAGCGGCCGCCGCTGCGGCTCGCCCGCGACGACGACGCGATCGACCTGCTGGAGGTCGCGGGGCCGTCGCTGGCGAAGCGGGCCGTCCCGGCGGCGGGCGGGCTCGTCGTGCTGCTACTGGTCATCCGCTGGCTGGTGCGGCGCCGCCGCCGCTGACGGGCCGCCGAGGCTCGGAGCCGGTTCAAGCGCGGGTCAACGATCGGCATGCGATCGGCGACGACGGTGGATCGCGCGGCCGCGATGGCATGACCTTGTGCCGTGGACACGATCGAGCTGCAGCGGATCGCGCGGATCGGGAACGACAACTGGTGGTACCGGGAACGGCGCGCGATCATCTCCGGTGAGCTGCTGCGGTTCAGCGTGCCCGGCGCCGCCGTCGACATCGGCGCCGGGGCGGGCGCGGACGCGCGGATGCTGGCCGGGCACGGCTGGCGCGCCACCGCGATCGACCTGAACCCGGAGGCGGTCGCGCTCGCGCGCGCACACGGCGTCGAGGCGTACGAGGGCGACGCCCGCTACCTTCCGCTCCCCGGCGAGGAGTACGACCTGGCGCTCGCGATGGACGTGCTGGCCCACATCGACGACCAGGAGCGCGCCGCCGCCGAGATCGTCCGGGTGCTGAGGCCGGGCGGGACGGCGCTGGTGTCCGTCCCGTGCGACATGGGGCTGTGGTCGGCGCACGACGTCGCGCTCGGGCGCGTCCGCCGCTACACCCGCGACGCCCTCACCGAACTCCTCGAAGGCGCGGGCCTGCTGCTGGAGCGGCTGTGGAGCCGCGGCGTGCTGCTGCGTCCCGTCCTGCGCCGGCTCCGGCACCGGACGACGCGCCGCGAGGACCTCGCTCCCCTGCATCCGCTGGCGAACGAGGCCCTGCGGCTGTCGATGGCCCTGGAGCGGCGGCTGCCGCTGTGGTCGTGGCCGGGCACCTGGCTGTTCGCCCGCTGCCGCCGCCCCGGCTGACCGACCGGCGTTCACGTGCGGCGAGCCGCCGTCATCGCGCGCCGCATGACGGCGGCTCGCCGCACGTCAACGGGGGAAGACCTGGTCGATGACGCGGGCGGAGGCGTCGCCGTCGTCGTGCGGGCAGTACTTGACGAAGAAGTCGTCGTACCGGCCGCTGTACTCGTCCTCCAGGTCGGGCGCCTCCCGGACGGCCTCGGCGACCTCCTCGGACGTCGCGACCAGCGGCCCCGGCGCCTCCGCCTCCAGGTCCATGTAGAAGCCGCGCACGTGGTCGCGGTAGCGCTCCAGGTCGTAGGTGTAGAAGACCATCGGTCGCCCTAGGACGGCGTAGTCGAACATGGCCGACGAGTAGTCCGTCACCAGCACGTCGGACGCCATGTAGAGGTCGGAGATGTCGGGGTAGCGGGTGACGTCGATGACGAAGTCGTCGGACGCGAGGTGGGCGCGGTCCGTGATGAGGTAGTGCGCACGCAGGAGCAGGACGTGGTCCTCCCCGAGCGCGCGCCGCATGGTCTCCAGATCCAGTTCCAGGTGGAAGCCGCGCCTGCCCGGGGTGTGGTGCTCGTCGTCCCGCCATGTCGGCGCGTACAGCACGACCTTCTTGCCTTCGGCGATCCCGAGGCGCTTGCGGATGTCGGCCCCTACACGCTGCCACTCGGGGGCGCTCATGACGTCGTTGCGCGGATACCCGGTCTCCAGAACCTCGCCGCTGTAGTGGAACGCGCGCCGCATCACGTCCGTGGCGAACGGGCTGGGCGAGAGCAGGTAGTCCCATCGCGGTACCTCGCGCTGGATCCAGTCGAGCTTCTCGGTGCGCCGGTAGGGCATGTCCTTCAGGTCGTAGCCGAGCCGCTTGAGCGGGGTGCCGTGCCACGTTTGCAGGTAGGTCTGCCCCGGCCGCTTGGCGAACCAGTACGGCGCCCCGTAGTTCGTGACGACGTACCGTGCGCGCGCGAGCGTCCGGTAGTGCTCGCGTGTTCCCGCCTGGACGGTCCGCGCCTCGCCCTCAACGACGAACTGGCCGTCCTGCGAGACCCACACGCATTCGAGGTCGGGCCTCCGCTTCGCGAGCTCCTCGTAGAGCGCGCGCGGGTTGCAGCTGTACTGCGATGCGTTGTAGCTGTCGAACACGACCACATCGGACAGGGGGCTGCGCAGGTAGACGGGGTAGTCGTTCTGCTGCAGGAGCCGCTGCGCGTGCCGGCCGCGCTCGTCCTCCGACAGGGCCGGACGGCTGTGGAGCTGCACCGCGTCGGTCTGATGGACGCCGACCTCGAACTCGTGCGTCCCGACGCGCCGCCATTCGGGCAGCGCCGGGATCCCGGCGCGCTCGGCGACGACGGCGACGTCCCCGGAACGCGTGGGCGCGATCAGGTCCCAGGCGCCCTCGGCGAGCGGCAGGTCCGTCCCGAACACCGGCAGGCGCGCGGGCGTGAACGCGGCGGTGAACCGGTCCTCCTCCCAGGCCAGCGGCACCTCGTGCGCCTCGCCCGAACGGCTGCAGCGCAGCACGAGGCGGTCGGGCCGCTCCTCCGGGTCGGCGTAGGTGCCGGTCAGGGTGAGGCGGCCCTCGGCGTCCCAGCCTGCCTGCGTGACCACCGGGCGGAAGCCGCGCTCGATCCCGCGCAGGTTCCCGTACGCGGTGCGGGTCACGACGAACTCGCGGCCCCGCCAGGCGAACCTGGCCTCGGCGAGATGCCCGGCCATGGTGAGCCGGAGCGGGCCGCCCTCACCGCTCAGCCGGATGTCCCAGTCGATGGCGTCCAGCAGGTGCGCGCGACCCGCCGTGACGTCCGGGACGCCGTCGTCCGCGCGCTCCCCCTCGCCCTCATCCGCGGCGTCTTCGCCGGGTGCGCCGCCGTCGGCGTCGGCGTCGGCGTCGGCGTCGGCGGGGATCGACAGCAGGCCGTCCAGCGGCAGCGTCGCGGTGAAGCTGAACCCGGTCCCCTCGGCCGCCGGCGTCACCGCCGCCGGGCGGACCGTGACGTCGCCGAACACCTCCGTCCCGCCGTGCCGCCGCGCCGCCATGATCGCCGCGCCGGCGCCGAGGGCCCGGTTCGTCCACCCGGTCAGCTCCAGCACGTCACCCGTCCGGCGGAACCCGGTCAGCACCGCCCGGGACGCCTTGACGTGCACGGCGAACCCGTCGTCGCCGTCCGCCGGCTGCACCGCGACGTGCTCGGCGGGCTGCCGCGCGGCCGTCCACCGGACCCGCGGCGCCGCCGCGGTGACCCGCCGGACCGCCTTGTGCCCGGCCGTCGTGACCTCGGCGTACAGCTCCCACGCGGCGGTGCGCCACTCCTCGCCGTCCCGCAGCGCCTCCGGGTCGACCCGGACGGCGAACCCGGACCACTCGTAGGAGACCAGCGCCTGCCCGGAACGGGCCGTGGCCTCGGGGCAGCGGGTCCGCTCCACGTCGAGGCGGACCTCCTGGCCCGTCCGGGCGTCGCGCAGCCACATCCGGATCCGGGAGTCGTGCGCCGACGACACGTCGAGGCGGGCGAAGTGCGCGAACCCCTCGATCGTGAGGACGTCCCCGTCCCAGCCGGCCCGCTCCACGCGGGTCCACAACTCGAACTCGTCGGTGACGTCGTACACCTCGTCGGGGACCCCGCGGTGCGGGTCGCCGAAGAACGGGTAGCGGGCGTACCAGCGCTGCCGGAACCGGCCCTTCGCGACGAGCGGGACCTCGTCGAGGCCGCCCTCCTCGAACCGCAGCACCTCCAGCAGCTCCGGCAGCATCCGCTCGCCGAGCAGGTGCAGCTCCAGCCGCTTGATCGCCTCCAGCCCGGACGCGGCGGCCGGGTCCGCCTCCGCGACGAGCTCCGCGCCGAGGCCGACCAGCCGGCGGCGCTCCTGCTCGGACGCGGCGGGCAGCGCGTGCACGAGCGCGCGGACGTCCAGGTCCAGCGCGTACATGTCGTGGGCGGGCAGCAGCTCCGGCGCCCGGTCGCGCAGGACGCGGCGCACCATCCCGAGGGCGGCCATCCGGTCGATGATGTCGCCGAGCTCCTGCCGTTCCCGGTCGTAGGCGCCCGGGTGGTGGCGCCAGAAGTAGACGGTGGCGTCGAGGACGTCGACGGAGGACGCGAGGACGTGCGTCTCCATCGCCACGGTCAGGTCCCCGTACTGCATCGCGGGGAACTCGAACTGGTGGGTCTCCCAGAACGAGCGGCGGAACACCTTGTTCCACACCGTCCGGTCCTGCAGCAGCGTCGGCTGGTGGGAGATGTGCGTGGAACGGGCCGTCGCCGCGTAGGGCTCCGCGTGCAGCCACGACTGCCATACGCCCTCGTCGTCGAGGCACATGACGTTGCCGCCCGCGATGTCCGACCCGGTCGACTCCAGGGTCGCCACCAGCAGCTCGTACGCGTAGGGCGGGAGCGCGTCCTCGCCGTCCGCGAACGCGAGGTAGCGGCCCTCGGCGTGCCGGACGCCGATGTTGCGCGCCGGTCCCGCCGCGGGGTCGGTGTGCGGGACGAGCGCGAACCGGCCGTCGCGGCGCGCGAACGCCTCGGCGACGGCGACGGCTCCGTCCGCGGCCCCGTCGTCCACCATGATCACTTCGAGGTCGCGCAGCGTCTGCCCGGCCAGCGACTCCAGGCATCCGGCGAGGTGCTCCCCGGCGGCGCGGAACGGTACGACGACGCTGATCTTCGGTGACACGGGTTCTCCAGGGGTTGCGGGGTGGTGCGCGCAGTGACGGGCACGGTGGTGGTGACGGGCACGGTGGTGAGGAACGGTGGTGAGCGTGGTGGTGCGCGGGTGCCGCTCGGGACGGCGCCGCGGCGCGCCGGATCCGCGCGGCGCCGCTCGGGACGGCGCCGCGCGGACGTCAGAGCACGCGGTCGAGGACGCGGGCGGCGGCCCGGCCGTCGTCGTGCGGGCAGTACCGGGCGGCGAACGCCGCGCGCGCGCCGCGGTACCCGGACTCGATCGCCGCCGGCTCGGCGAGCGCCTCCACGACCTGCTTGGACGTGCGCAGCAGCGGCCCGGGCGCCTCGGCGTCGAAGTCGAAGTAGAAGCCGCGCACGTGGTCGCGGTAGCGCTCCAGGTCGTAGGTGTAGAACAGCATCGGCCGGCCGGTGACGGCGAAGTCGAACATCGCCGAGGAGTAGTCGGTGACGAGCACGTCGCTGATCAGGAACAGCTCGGAGATGTCGGGGTAGACCGACACGTCCATGACGCAGTCGCCGGGCCGCCACTTCGGCCGGTCCGTCACCAGGTAGTGGGTGCGGAGCAGCAGGACGTGGTCGCGGCCCAGGGCCTTGCGGAACCGCTCGACGTCGAGTTCGAGGCGGAACGCCCGCTTGCCGATGGCGAAGTGGAAGTCGTCCCGCCACGTCGGCGCGTACAGCACGACCCGCTTGCCGTCGGGGATGCCGAGGCGCCGCCGTACCGCCGTCGCTATCTCGTCGCGGTGCGGGCTGCACAGGATGTCGTTGCGCGGGTAGCCGCTCTCCAGGATCTCGCCCTGGTAGCCGAACGCGCGCCGGAACAGCGGCACGGAGAACGCGTTCTGCGAGAGCAGCACGTCCCACTGCGGGACGTCGTGCTGCATCCAGTCCATGCCTTCGGTCCGCTTGTAGGGCATCTTCTTGACGTCGTAGCCGAGCTTCTTCAGCGGCGTACCGTGCCAGCACTGCACGTACGTCTGGTCCTCGCGCTTGGTGAACCACTCCTGCTGCGACCAGTTACCGAACACGAAGCGCGCCCTTGCGAGCGCCTCGTAGTGCTCGCGGGAACCGGCCAGGACAGTACGCGCACCGGCGGGCTTGCCGAACTGGCCGTTCTCCGTGACCCACACGCAGTCGATGTCCAGTTCCCTACGGCGGAGCTCGTCGTAGATGCCGCGCGGGTTGCAGGCGTACTGGCGTCCCTTGTACGCGTCGAACACGGCCAGGTCCCGCACGGGCAGGTTCAGGTGCCGCCTGTAGTGCCCGGACCGGATCCTCGCCTGCGCGTAGGGGCCGCGCTCGTCGTCGTCGAGGGCCGTCTGGATGAGGAGTTGGAGCTGGTCGGTCTTGTAGACGCGGACGTCGACGCGGTGCAGGCCCGTCTCGGTCGGCTCCGGCAGGTTCCGCAGGGCGTGCCGGCGGACGACCACCGGCCGCTCCGTCTCGCCGAGCGGCGCGAACACGTCCCAGCGGCCGGACACCAGCGGCCGCGACAGCCCCAGCACCGGCATCCGCTCCGGCGCGAACTTCGCGGTGAACCGGTCGCTCTCCCAGCGCAGCGCGACGGTGTGCTCCTCGCAGGAACGGCGCCGCCGCAGAACCAGCGCCTCCGGACGGCTCGCCGGGTCGACGCAGGTCCCCGATAGTCGCAGCAGCCCGTCGGGCGACCACGACACCCGGTCCACCGCGGGTGCGCTGCCGCGCGCGACGACCCGGACCTGGCTGCGCCGCGTCCGCGCGACCTCCAGCTCCCCGCAGGGCGCCGGGTAGACCGCGCCCGCCGCGTCCTCCTCCAGGTACGGGCGGACGCCGCCGGGCAGGGTGATCTCCCAGTCGCCGAGATGCCGCGCCAGCGCGCCGACCGGCAGCTTCGCGCGGAACCCGTACCAGCCGTCCGCCGCGCCCTCGGCGGGCTCGACCAGGCCCACCACGGTGGCGCGCCCCGCCTTCGGCACCGCGGTGACCCGCGCGTCCGCGTCAAGCGGCGTGCGGCTCCAGCCGTCCAGCCACAGCTCGTCGCCCTCGACGTGCGACCCGGCCACCGTCGCCTCGGTCCGGCGCACCTGCACGACGAACCGGCGCTTGGCCGCGACGCCCTGCACCATCACGCCCGGCGCGCACTCCCGGTCGTCCGGCCACTGCCGGGCGCTCAGCCGCGGATTGGCGAACGTCCGGCGCCGCCGCAGCCCCCGGTTGACGATCTCCACGCACGGGATCCAGTCGACGTCCCGCCAGCGGCCGAAGATCCGCAGCGCGGCCGGGTCGATCTCCGCGACGAACCCCGACCAGTCGTAGGACACCACGGACTGCTTCGTTCGCGCCGTCACGTCCGGCCGCCGCACCCGCCGGATCGGCACCCGCATCAGCCCGCGCCGGTTGGACGCGAGCAGCCACAGCCGGATCCGGGAGCCGTCCTCGCTGGAGGAGTCCAGGTGCCGGATGTAGGCGTGCCCTTCGAGCCGCAGCCGCCCGCCGACCCAGGTCGCCCGGTCGATCGCCGCCGCCGGCTTCAGCTCGTCGGTCACGTCGTACACGTGCAGCGGGACGCCGCACTCCTCGTCCTCGAAGAACGGGTACTCGGCGTACCAGCGGTGCCGCAGCCCGCGCCGCACCCGCGCGGTGTCGTTGTGCTTGCCGAGCTGGACGAACCGGAGCACGTCCATCAGCTCGGGAAGCTTCTTGCGGCACAGCAGGTGCAGCTGCAGCCGCGTCATGGAGGGGAGCTTCTTGATGACGCGCGGGTTCACGCCGTCCGCGAGGGCCGCGCCCATGGCGACGAGCTCCTCGCGGTTCTCGTCGTCGGTCCTGGGGAGGGCGTCGAGGACGACGCGCAACTCGATGTCGATGAGCACGTGCTCGTCGTACGTGGCGACGAGCTGCGGCGCGTAGGACGCCAGCCCTTCCCGCACCACGCGCGCGGAACGCAGGCGCTGGCAGAGGTTGTCCCAGTCGTAGCGGTCCTCGGTGATGGATCCCGGCCGCTTGCGCCAGTAGTAGACGGTGTCGCTCAGCACGTCCACGGACTCGGCCAGCGCGTGCGCGCGCGCCGTCACCGGCGGGTCCTCATAGAAGCCAGGGGGAAATTCCAGTTCCGCACGATCCCAGAACGAGCGCCGGTACACCTTGTTCCACGGCGTACGGTCGCGGATCAGCAGCCCATGCGACGACACATGCGTCCTCGTGCGGGTCTCGGTGAAAACACCGCTGTGCAACACCGACTGCCACGTCCGGTCGACGTCCATCCGCTCGACGTTCCCGGACGCCATGTCCGACCCGGTGCGCTCCAGCGAGCCGACCATCCTGCTGTAGGCGTCCCGTTCCACCACGTCGTCGGCGTCGGCGAACGCCAGGTACTCCCCCTTCGCCAGCCGCACCCCCGCGTTCCGGGACGGGCCCGGCCCCTCGTTGTCGCGCGTCAGCAGCCGGAACCGCGGATCGCGGTCGCACATCTCCTTGGCGATCACCGCTCCGTTGTCGTCCGACCCGTCGTCCACCATGATCACTTCGAGGTCGCGCAACGACTGCCCGGCGATCGACTCCAGGCACGCGCGCAGATACTCCTCGGTGTTGTGGAACGGGACGACGACGCTGAGCTTCGGGGACATGCGGCCTCCTAGGGACGGGGGGCCGAACCCCCGCACCCCCCGGTTCGCTTCGCTCATGCCAGTAGGTCGGTTGGACGGGAGCCGCCGCCGAGCGAGAGCGGAAACCCCGCCACACCGAGCATGGTGACACGAAGTGATCACACGAACGCGGATCGCTATTGCCAGGCCGTCCCCTGACGCAGACTTGACCCGCCCTGCCGTCCCTTTACCGCGTCCTGACCCGGCATTCCGGGCCGAGCTCCGCGATCGCCGCGCGGACGCCCGCCGCCAGGGCCTCGAACTCCTCCGCCCGCGGCGACGTCGACCGGAACCCCAGCCCGATCCGCCGGAACGGCGCCGGGTCCGCGAACCGGTGCAGCGCCAGGTTCGGCGCCCGCCGCGTCTCCACCGGCAGCGCCGTCTCCGGGACCAGCGTCACGCCGAGCCCGCCCGACACCAGCTGGACGAGCGTCGCCAGGCTCGTCGCGTACGTCGCCGACGGCGCCCGCGCGCCCACCTCCCGGCACACGTCCAGCGCCTGGTCGCGCAGGCAGTGCCCCTCGTTCAGCAGGATCACGTCCAGCTCGTTCAGCGCGTCGCGGGGCACGCCCTCGGCGTCCAGGTCGAACGACGCTGGGGTGACCAGCACGAAGTCCTCGTCGTAGAGGGGCAGCTCGGTGACGCCCTGGACGGGTGCGGGCAGCGCGAGCAGCACCACGTCGAGCCGCCCGGCCATCAGCTCCGCGACGATGTGGTCGGTCTGCTCCTCGTGCACCGACAGCTCGAGGTCGGGGAACTCTTTGGCGAGCCGCGGCAGCACCACCGGCAGCAGGTAGGGCGCGACCGTCGGGATCACCCCGACGCGCAGCGGCCCGACCAGCGGCCCGCGCACCGCCCTGACCTCCTCGACCAGCCGGTCCAGCTCCGCCAGCACGATCTCGGCGCGCCGCGCGACCCGCTCGCCGGCCGGTGTCAGCAGCACCCGCCGGGTCGTCCGCTCGACGAGGCGGGTGTCGAGGCTCTCCTCCAGCGCGGCCACGGAGCCCGACAGCGCGGGCTGGCTCATCCGCAGCGCGGCGGCCGCGTCCCGGAAGTGCAGATGCTCGGCCAGCGCGAGGAACGCCCGGAGCTGCGACACCGTCGGCCTGCTGATAACCGTCTCCTATCAACCCATCATCGATTGATGACCGCGGCCTCACGATACCCGGCGGGCGCAGGAGCCCCGGACCATCACTTCCGCCGCACCGGGCAACGGACGGGCGGCCCGTGAGTGTAAGAGACGTGGAAACCGACATAGTGGCGAACATGCGCCACCCCCGCCGCACGGCCGGCGCCGTCCCCGAGGCGGACGCCCCCGAGGCGGACCATCGCGCCGCGGGCACCGCCGCCCTGGTGGCCCTGTTCCGCGAGCACCAGCTCGGCCTGGCCCGCACCGCCCTGATGATCGTCGGGGACAGGGCCACCGCCGAGGACGTCGTGCAGGACGCCTTCATCGACCTGTACCGCAGGATCGACCGTCTCACCGACCACGACCGGATGCTGCCGTACGCCCGCGCCGCCGTGGTCAACAAGTGCCGCACCGTGCTGCGCCGGCGCAAGCTGGCGTTCCGGGCGGGACGCACGCACGAGCCGCCGGTGTGGTCCGCCGAGTCGGCGGCCATGCTCGGCGAGGAGCGGCGCGAGGTCTTCCTCGCGCTGCGGCGCCTGCCGCCGCGCCGCCGCGAGGCGCTGGTGCTCCGCTACTACCTGGACCTGGACGAGCGCGAGATCGCCGAGATCATGGGCATCGGCGTCGGCACGGTCCGGTCCACCGTCTCGCGGGCGCTCGCGGCGCTCGCCGACCTGCTCGGGGAGGAAGCATGACCAGGACCGAGGAGCGGCTCCGCGACGCGTTCGGCGCGGCCGCCGAGAGCATCCCGGACGGCTCGCTCGCACCGCTCACCGTCCCGGCCCGGCGGCGGCGCCGGCCCTGGACCGCGCCCGTCGCCGTCGCGGCCGGGCTGGCCGCCGTCGTCGTCGGCGGCGCGGCGCTGGGCGGCGTGATCCCGCGCACCGTGCACGGCGGCGCCGCCGCGGGCGGGGACGGGCCCCGCTACGTCGTGGCGATCCGCGACGGGAGCGCGGTCGTCGAGAACGCCACCGGTCAGGAACTCACGAAGGCGGCGGCACTGAGCGGCCGCTACGAGGCGGTCGCCGCGACGGGCGACGGGCGGACCTTCTTCCTCGCCGGTAAGGCCGGCGGCGACGACACCTACGCCTTCTACCGGCTCACCCTCGCCGCCAACGGCACCCCGTCGGCGCCGCAACCGGTCCCCGGCGGGACCGTCCGGCTCGACACGGGATTCGGCAAGCCCGAGAACCTCGCCGCCAGCCCCGACGGCACCCGGCTCGCCGTCGTCGGCACCGCCGGCGGACGCCCCGAGGCCGTCGTCGTCGACGTCCGCACCGGCGGCCACCGGACCTGGACCGCCCCCGCCGCCGGGACCGTCACCAGCGCCACCTGGGCGCCCGACGACCGCACCCTCGGCTTCATCCAGACCCCCGCGAGCCCGTCCGGGCAGGCGGTGCTGCGGCTGCTCGACACCCGCCGGCCCGGCGCCGACCTGCTGTCCTCCCGCGTGCTGCGTCCCGCCGAGATCACCGGGACGCGGGTGAACGGGCTGATCAACGTCTTCGTCCTCAACCCCGACGGGCGGACCGCGACGGCCCAGATCCAGGGCGCCAAGCACGGCCGGGACGACGACGCCTCCTACGTCCTCGCGACGCTGTCGGCGGCGGACGGGCGGCCCACCGGACGGGCCGTCCCGCTGCCGGGCGACTCCTTCTTCGTCAAGGCCGACGGCTCCGGCGAGCACTTCCTGCAGCTCGTCGACGGCCGCCCCGGACGCGTCGACGGCGGCGCCTTCACCTGGCTGAGCCGTGCCGCCGACTACGACGACCTCGCCTGGTGACCCGTCCCGCCCGCCGCCGGTGACACGGCCGCTGTGGTATCAAGCCCGGGTGTCCGACGATCCCGCCCGGCGCCCGGGCTATCACCACGGCTCGCTGCGCGCCGCGCTGACCGCGACCGCCCTCGACCTGCTGGACGAGGGCGGCGTGGCGCACGTCTCGGTGCGCGAGGCGGCGCGGCGGGCCGGCGTCTCCGCGGGCGCCCCGTTCCGGCACTTCGCCGACCGGGACGCCCTGCTCACGGCCGTCGCGGGACGCATCCTGGAGGACTTCGGCGAGTGGCAGCGCGCGGCGCTCGCGGACGCCCGCCCGGACCGTCCGGCCATGTGGACATTCGGGCACGCCTTCGTCCGGTACGCCGCGCGGCACCCGCACCGGTTCGAGCTGCTGCGCACCACCGTCTACACCGCGGACCCGGCGCCGGAGATCCGCGAGGGGATGCGGGCGATCGAGCGGCAGGTGACCGATCTCATCGCGGCCGGGCAGAACGCCGGCACGCTGCGCGCGGGCGACCCGCAGCTGGTGATCCTCGCGGCGCATGCCCTGGTCTACGGGCTGTCCCAGATGGTCGTCGACGGCTTCCTGCCCGCCGAGCACGCCGGTGAGCTGGCCGAACAGGTCCTCGACACGTTCGGGAAGGGCATCGGCCAAGCCTGATCCCGGCCGGGCCGCCCGGCCGGGCCGCCCGGCCACCCGGGCGCCCGGCCTTCCGGCCGCCCGCGGCGGGGCGTTGACGGTGCCGCGCGGCGCTGATGTAATCGGCGATTACATTCGCCGGACACCAGGGGCCCCCATGCCGTTCGAGCAGCCCATCGCCACGGGCCGGATCACCGTGAACGCCTCCCCCGCCGCGGTCTACCGGATCGTCAGCGACCCGCCCGTCATGATCACCTTCGCGGAGGAGGCGTACCGCGCCCGCTGGCTCGGCCGTCCCGCCCGGGCCGCCGTCGGCGCCCGCTTCCGCGGCTACAACCGCAAGGGCCGCCGCCGCTGGTTCACCAACTGCACCGTCATCGCCGCCCGCGAGAACGAGCGGTTCGCCTACGACGTCGACGCCCCGCTCGGGCTGCCGATCTCCCGCTGGCAGTACGACATCGCGCCCACGGAGGACGGCCAGGGCTGCACCGTCACCGAGACGAACTGGCTGCGCGTCCCGCTGTGGCTCATCCCGTTCGCCATCGCGCTGACCGGCACCATCGACCGCCCCGCGCACAACACGCGCAACATCGCCACCACCCTCGGCCGCCTCAAGGCGCACCTCGAAGCCGCCCCCGCATCCTGACCGCGGTTCGGGCCCCCGACAGACCAGGACGATCCGGAGATCCTCTACACTCCTCCACTACGGAGCGTGTCGGGCATTCGAGGCACAGATGTGATCTCCATCAACCTGCGGCCCTCATCGCCACCCTCCGAGAGGGCCTTTGTGCCGGTCCGAGGGGGTTCGCCGAGATCCAATAGGAAGCTCCTATCAATCCGTTGCGATAGATCGATTTCTCTTTCACCTGCCGGTACGGCACGCTGAGTGACATCAGCCGCCGGACGGCACCCTCGCCGCCGCGGCCTTCCCACGCCTCTCCCGCGCGAGAGGCGCGCCTTTTCTCGTGACAAAAGGAGCATGCGTGCTTACTGTCGGTGACCAGTTCCCGGAGTATGAGCTGACCGCCTGCGTCTCGCTGGACCCGGACAACGCCTTCGAGACGATCAACCACAAGTCCTACGAGGGCAAGTGGCGCGTCGTGTTCTTCTGGCCCAAGGACTTCACCTTCGTCTGTCCGACCGAGATCGCCGAGTTCGGCCGCCTCAACGAGGACTTCGCCGACCGCGACGCCCAGGTGCTCGGCGCGTCCGTCGACAACGAGTTCGTCCACTTCGCCTGGCGCAAGGACCACCCGGACCTGCGCGAGATCCCGTTCCCGATGCTGTCGGACCTCAAGCGCGAGCTGTGCGAGGCCCTCGGCATCCTCACCGAGGACGGCGTCGCTCAGCGGGCGACCTTCATCGTCGACCCGAACAACGAGATCCAGTTCTCCATGGTGACCGCGGGCTCCGTCGGCCGCAACGTCAAGGAGGTCCTGCGGGTCCTCGACGCCCTGCAGAGCGACGAGCTGTGCCCCTGCAACTGGAACAAGGGCGAGGACACCCTCGACGCCGCCAAGCTGATGGCCGGCGCCTGATCCACCGCCTCACCCCGCCGGCCGGCCCGCCACGGCGCCTCCGACGCGCCGCGGCGGCCCGCCCCGGTCCCGACGGCCGGTCGCACCCGCGCGGCCGGCCGTCCGCACGAAAGGACTCAAGATCATGAGCGTTGACGCGCTGAAGGGCGCCCTCCCGGGCTACGCCAAGGACACCAAGCTCAACCTCGGCTCGCTGACCTCCACCTCGCAGCTCTCCGAGCAGCAGCTGTGGGGCACCGTGCTGGCCTGCGCCCTCGCCACCCGGAGCGCCACCGTCATCCGCGAGCTCGCCGAGGACGCCGGCGACTACCTGTCCGCCGAGGCCTTCGAGGCCGCCAAGGGCGCCGCGTCGATCATGGCGATGAACAACGTGTACTACCGCGCCACGCACCTGATCGGCGACGAGACGTACGCGACCCTGCCCGCCAAGCTCCGCATGTCGATCATCGGCAAGCCCGGCGTGGACAAGGTCGACTTCGAGCTCTGGTGCCTCGCCGTGTCCGCCATCAACGGCTGCGGCCGGTGCCTGGAGTCGCACGAGAAGGTCGTCCGCGAGGCCGGCCTGTCGCGCGAGCTCGTCCAGGAGGCCCTGCGGATCGCCGCCGTCGTGAACGCGACCGCCGCGACCCTCGACGCCGAAGCCGCCCTGGCCCCCGCCACGGTCTGACCCCCTGCCCAAAACATGAGGCCCGGATGCACCCGCATCCGGGCCTCACGCTTCCCCACACGAGCCCAACCAACCGCCCCACAGCCCGCACTCTGCTACCGCCAAACGCGCAGGCCGCACAACCGCCCCCAGAGGCACTACCACCACCCCCAGAACGCACAGCCACTCGCCCCTATCACGCAAGCGGCACAACCGCCCGCACACGCACTGCCGCCCCGGACACAGAAGGCGCACCCACCCGCAAGCCACACAGAGCCGACCGCACAGGCGAGTCTTTCCACCGGGTGCGCAGCCGCCGGCACCGGCCGCCGCTCAGAGGGCCGACGCTCCCGCCCCACGCAACGCCGACGACCGTTCCCTCCGCGCCTCACGCGACCACAACACTGCGCCACGAGGCCACACAGTCACGGCGCCCCGCGGGCACGCCATCACGCTGGCACAGCACCCCTGCGCACGCGCCACGAAGTCACACGCCACGAGCCCACACCGTCACGCCACCACGCCAAGCACGCGAGCACGCCACCCCGCGAGTACACCGTCATGCGAGTACACCGCCACGCGAGTGCACCGTCACGCGAGCACACCGTCACGGCGCCGCAGCATCACGCTCCCACGCGCCAGCAACGCCAGACCGTCACAGCATCAAAGGCCACGCCGCCACGCCGCCACGCCGCCACGCCGCCACGCCGCCACAGCATCACGGGGCCTCAGCGTCACGTTGTCAAGCAGTCACGAGGAAGAGGCCACGGGACCACAGAGTCACAGGGCGCTGGGAGGCGCACGGGGTCACTCCCACTCGATGGTGCCCGGCGGCTTGGACGTGATGTCCACGGCGACGCGGTTGACCTCGCGGACCTCGTTGGTGATCCGCGTCGAGATCTTCTGCAGCAGGTCGTACGGGAGCTTCGCCCAGTCGGCCGTCATCGCGTCCTCGCTGGTCACGGGGCGCAGCACGATCGGGTGGCCGTACGTCCGGCTGTCACCCTGGACGCCCACGGACCGGACGTCGGCGAGGAGCACCACCGGGAACTGCCAGATGTCGCGGTCCAGTCCCGCGCGGGTCAGCTCCTCGCGGGCGATCGCGTCCGCGTCGCGCAGGATGTCCAGCCGGTCGCGGGTCACCGCGCCGATGATCCGGATGCCGAGGCCGGGGCCGGGGAACGGCTGCCGCCAGACGATCTCCGACGGCAGGCCGAGCTGCTCGCCGAGCGCCCGCACCTCGTCCTTGAACAGCGTCCGCAGCGGCTCCACCAGCTTGAACTGCAGGTCCTCCGGCAGCCCGCCGACGTTGTGGTGCGACTTGATGTTCGCCGCGCCGGTGCCGCCGCCGGACTCCACGACGTCCGGGTAGAGCGTGCCCTGGACGAGGAACTCGACGGGTTCCGCAGCGTCCTCGCCGACGATCTCCCGCGCGGCCTCCTCGAACACCCGGATGAACTCGCGGCCGATGATCTTCCGCTTCTCCTCCGGGTCGCTCACCCCGTCCAGGGCGGCGAGGAAGCGGTCCTGCGCGTCCACGACGTGCAGGTTCACCCCGGTGGCCGCGACGAAGTCCTTCTCGACCTGCTCCGGCTCGCCCTTGCGCAGCAGGCCGTGGTCGACGAACACGCAGGTCAGCTGGTCACCGATGGCGCGCTGGACGAGCGCCGCGGCCACCGCCGAGTCGACGCCGCCGGACAGCGCGCAGATCGCCCGCTTGCCACCGACCCGCTCCCGGACCGCCTCGATCGACTCGTCGGCGATGTTCACCATCGTCCAGCTAGGCCGGCAGCCCGCGCCCTCGTAGAGGAACCGCCGCAAGATCTCCATGCCGTTCTCGGTGTGGAGCACCTCCGGGTGGAACTGCACGCCGAAGAAGCCGCGCGCCCGGTCCTCCATGCCGGCGACCGGCGTCACGTCCGTGCTCGCCGTGACCGTGAACCCGGCGGGCGCCTCCCGGACGAAGTCACGGTGCGACATCCACACCGCCTGCTCGTTCGGCAGCCCGGCGAACAGCATCCCCGGCGAGGTCACGGCGACCGTCGCGCCGCCGTACTCGGCGACGTCGGAGTTCTCCACCGTCCCGCCGAGCGCCTGCGCCATCACCTGGTGGCCGTAGCAGATCCCGAGCGTCGGCACGCCCAGCTCGAAAAGGCCGTCCGGCGCCGCCGGCGCGCCCTGCTCGTACACCGACGCCGGCCCGCCCGACAGGATGATCGCCTTCGGCCGCTTGGCGAGCATCTCCGCCGCCGGCATGGTGGACGGCACGATCTCGCTGAACACATGGCACTCACGGACCCGCCGCGCGATCAGCTGCGCGTACTGCGCACCGAAGTCGACGACGAGAACGGTGTCAAAGGACTGGTCTACGGCCACCAACAACGCCTTTCGCACGGGCCTGGAAAGAACTCCAGTCTACGGGGCCGCATCCAGGGCCGATGCGCGCGCCCGGGTCACGCCGGTCACATTGGGCGACTGGCCGAAAACGGTCGGCATCCGTTTACCTTGATCACACGCGCAGCAGGACTTCTCTCTGATACGTCTTGATAACGCCCTGTGTCCAGTCGCTGTCCGTACGCATTCAGCGTCCTCCCTAGGAGTGTCGTGAAGCTGCTCGCCGCCGCCGCCCTCATCGCCGCCCTCGTCCCCGCCGTACCGACCGGTCCGGCCGGCGCGAGCGCCACGGCCGGGCGAGCACACCCCGACGCGCCGCAGGCCGCCGCCCCGAACTCCTGCGCCGCACCGTCGAACGCCCGGCTCCGGCGGCCCGACGCGCACGTGCGGGAGCGCAACGCCCTCACTCCTTCGGAGTCCGCGAACGTCGAGCAGCGCCTCGGCCGGGCTCTGAAGAACCTCGGCCTCGGCGCCATGGACCGGCCGGACGACCAGTCCACCCCGACCGACCTGCGCGCCGCCGGCAAGATCAGCGTCCCGGTGTACTTCCACGTGCTGCACGACGGCTCCACCGGCAACGTCCCCACCTCCGTGGTCAAGCGGCAGATCAGCGTGCTGAACGCGTCCTACGGCGGCCGTTACGGCGGCGCCAACACCCGCGTGACCTTCCACCTGAAGCAGATCAGCCGCACCGACAAGGCATCCTGGTTCAACGAGCCGGAGCGCTACGAGGGCACCTACAAGCCGAAGCTCCGCAAGGGCGGCAAGGGCACGCTGAACCTCTACAGCGCCCGCATCGGCGGCGACCTGCTCGGCTGGTCCACCTTCCCGTGGAAGTACAAGTCCGAGCCCAAGATGGACGGCGTCACCATCCACTACGGCAGCATGCCGGGCGGCCCCATCGACAACTTCAACCGCGGCTTCAGCGCCACCCACGAGGTCGGCCACTGGCTCGGGCTCTACCACACGTTCCAGGACGGCTGCGGCGGCAAGGGCGACCGGGTCTCCGACACCCCGGCCGAGCGCGACCCCACCAACGGCTGCCCGTCCGGCAAGGACACCTGCCCCGCGCCCGGCAACGACCCCGTCCACAACTTCATGGACTACAGCTACGACACCTGCATGACCTCCTTCACCGCCGGCCAGGGCGCCCGCATGCACAAAGTCTGGGCCGCCTACCGCCGCTAACCCCACCCCAGCACCGAACCCACCACGCAAGCGCACCCCAAGCCCCGCCACGCAACAAACCACCCACACAACGCCACCCACGCCCACAAAGCATCAGCAATCAGCCGCCCTGCAGCGCAGGCCCGATAGCCCATCAAGCACAGCCGCTAAGCACGCAGACAGGACAGCCCTCCCAGCTCAGACCCGCAAGACAGCCACCCAACAGCACGGCCGTCTAACACGCCCTCACAGCGCCGCAGCGCCGCGCCTCGTCGAAGGGCAAAGCGCGACCGCGGCAACCCTGCCCACTAGCGCGCGGTGGAGCACCACCCCCACGGCCGACTCCGGCGGTGCGGGGCCGCAAGGCAGCCCAGCACCGCCAACGAGCAACACCCACGCAGCAGCAACACGAACGCGCAAACAGCACGACACCCTCCACACACCCCCACCCAGCGACTCCCGCCGCACAGCCCCGCACAGTGTGTCGTGCTGCATGGGCGTGCTCCTCGGTCGGACTGCCGGAGGATGCTTGAACTGGAGTCGTGTTGCCTGGCTGGGCTGTGCGCCTGGGCTGCACCAGGTGCTGAACCGCTGGGCTGGCACATGGTTGGGCGGCGTGTTCATCTCGCAGGCCGTGCTGCTTGGGGACCACTTTGCAGGGGCTGTGCCGCGGGAGTCGTACACGTGGGGGGAAGGCGAACAGCCACGTCGGACGGACATTACGGGCGCAGGCGAGCGCGCAGGGCGGTGCGGCTAGGCGAGGAATCAGCGGGTTTTGTAAGCGGTGAGCAGCCGGTCGGCGTCGGGGGTCGGCAGGCGGCGGACGGCCTCGCGGAACGTGACGCCGGAGACGTCGGCCATGTGCCGCTCCACCCATGCCGTCACCCATGCGGGATCCTTCTTCGACAGCTCTCGTAGCACCCACCCCAATGCTTTCCGTATGAAGAACTCCTTCTCGTCTATGAGGACGTCTCCGTACCTCGTGAGCCGGTCCAAGTCGGGGGTTCCAGTGCGGACGCCAGGCAGCAGCGCCAGGAGCGACGTGCGCCGGATCCACATGTAGGGATCGCGGACCCACGCGTCCAGCACCGCCGCCAGTTCCGGGTAGCGGACGATCAAGCGGCCGACGACTTTCTCGGCGAGATGGTCGACCTGCGCCCAGCTCTCCGAGTCGCGAATGAGGCGCTCGGCCACGGCCAGGTCGCCGGGTTCGAGCAGCTCGACTCGCTTGGCCAGCACTTCCACGGCCGCCATGCGGGCCTCGTGGACAGGACGACCGTCGTCCGTCGCCGTCCACAGCGCGTCCACGAGCCCGAGCAGCTCGTCTCGCGCGGGCCGCACCCTGACCGCCGAGAGAGCGATCTTCCGCAGCGCCGGGACGGGCACTCCGATGTGCGCGAGGTCGCTCTTCAGGTAGCGCTTCTCGCTGTCGGCTCGCACCGGATCGGCCTGGGCGCGCAGCTCGCCCAAGATCCGCTCGGCCTCGTTCCCGGCGTCCATGTGATGACGCTACGCCGCCCGTCCGACATTCCGGTGCGCACGCCGGCGGCTCGACGATCCGGCGGCCACGTTATCCCGCCGGTCTGACATTCCGGCGCTCGCGCTACGGCGCCGCATTCAGCATTTTCCGTCCCTATTCGTCCAGGTTTGCCAAAGACGCGTCCCTTGTCGGCAATCACCCTGGTTCCAGCGATGACTCCGCTCCCCGCGCGCCCCCCACCGGGCGCGCCGCCCCCAAGGAGTTCCATGAAACGCGCTGGAATCGCCACCGCCATCGGGATGCTCGCCGCGTTCACTGCGTACGCGCCCGCGGCCGCCCCCGCCCTGTCCGCTCCCGTCCCGGGTGCGAAGTGCAGTTCTGAGACGGCCGCCGCGCAGGCTCGCGTCCGTGCCGGCTCCCAGGCCACCGAACGGCACCAGCCCGGCGCCGCCAAGGTCGCGGCGATGGAGAAGGACTTCCACAACCGTCTCGGGCAGCTCGCCGCGTCCGGCCACCTCAAGGCAGCCGCCGCCTCGATGACCGTACGAGTGCACTTCCAGGTCATCACCAGCGGAAGCACGGGCTCGCTATCCGACGCGACGCTCAACAAGCAGCTCAGCGTCCTCAACGCCGCCTACGCGTCGAGCGGCGTCGCCTTCACCCTCGCCTCCATCAAACGGACGAACAACGCGGCATGGTTCTCCGACCCCGAGGGCAACGAGACGGCCATGAAGAACGCTCTGCACACCGGCAACGCCCAGGACCTCAACCTCTACACCGCAGACCTGGGCGACAGCCTCCTCGGCTGGGCCACATTCCCCAGCGACTACCGATCCAAGCCCAAGATGGACGGCGTCGTCATCCACTACCAGAGCGTCCCCGGCGGATCGCTCACCAACTACAACGAGGGCGACACGGCGACCCATGAGGTCGGCCACTGGATGGGCCTGTACCACACGTTCCAGGGCGGCTGCAGCGGCCAGGGCGACCGGGTGTCCGACACCCCCGCCGAGCAGAGCCCCGCCTCGGGGTGCCCCACAGGCCGTGACACCTGCTCCTCGTCCGGACTGGACCCGATCCACAACTTCATGGACTACAGCTACGACTCCTGCATGTACGAGTTTACGCCGGGCCAGACCCAGCGCATGCGCGACCAATGGGCCGCCTACCGCGCCTGACCCAGCCCGTCCCGGCGCCGGAGACCCACCCCCTCCGGCGCCGGGCCCGCCCCTTGCGCAACGTCAGACGCGTACTAAGGGCAAGCCCCAGCGCCATCCCTTCCAGTCCGCCTGCAGCCCAAGCGCGTCGCCAGAAACGACTTCGCCAGACGACACAGGTGGCGGCCTCACCCTCGCCTTAGGGACGACTGAGCGAAGGTGCGAACTCCCTCTCACGGGGGGTTCGGCGCGACAGCTTTGCCTACCGCCGTGATGACGGCTCTAGCCAATGACCCACAAGCGGGTGAGCACCACAGCCCCGCGCCGCCCGGCCTCTGCAGCCCGGCCCCCACACCACGGCCGCCCCAACCCCCCAGAGACACCACGGCCTCCCACATCCCGGTCACTGCAGCCCGATTTCCGCAGTCTGGTCTCCAGCACTGCGGCGCCAGCACCGCGACGCTCGTCGCCGACGCTCATCGCCGCCGCACTCAGCGTCGCTCCGCACGCGCCCGCGACCCGGGGCGCGGCTTGGGGGACATTCGGTCTGGGCGGACGCCGGGCAGCGCCTCCTGGCCACGTCGGGCGGAGTTATCCACAGAATGACGTTCTACTTCCCCGGCCGTGAGCGCTGCGTGAGCATGGGACGCGGTGGGCCTGCCAGGACAAGCCGGCCGCGTCCCGGTTCGAAGGCGGGGACGAACCGGAACGTGAACCGGTCAGGTGATCTCAGCAATAGGAAGGTGGAGTGCCGCTGGAGCATCGATGGGGACGACGGGGTTCTTAGGAAGGACGGGGGTGATTCTTCGATAGGTGTCGCCCAGCTCGGGGCGGGTGTCGGCCTCGCCCCGGTTGGGCCAGAGGGACATCGCGCGTTCGGCCTGCGCGGTGATCGTGAGGGACGGGTTGACGCCGAGGTTGGCGGAGACCGCCGAGCCGTCCACGATGTGCAGGCCGAGGTGCCCGTACACCCGGTGGTAAGCGTCGATGACGCCGGATTCGGCGGAGTCGCCGATGGCGCAGCCACCGAGGAAGTGCGCGGTCATCGGGATGTCGAACAGATCGCCCCAGGTGCCGCCGGCGATCCCGCCGATCTCCTCGCCGATCAGCCGGGTCGCCTGGTGCCCCTCGGGGATCCAGGTGGGGTTCGGCTCCCCGTGCCCCGCGGACGCGCGGACGTCCCAGCCGAACGGGCCCTTCTTCGGGCGGAGTGTGATCGAGTTGTCCCGGGACTGCATGACCAGCGCGATCACCGTCCGCTCCGACCAGTGCCGCACGTCGAAGAGCTGAATCAGGTCACGGGGGCGGCGCACCGCCTCGCGCGCGAACTTCAGGATCCGGGGGGTGTGTCGCTCGCCGGGCCGGTCCCCGTCGATCAGCAGGGTCTGCAGCCCGGCGAGGAGGTTGGACCCGCGGCCGTAGCGGACGGGCTCGATGTGGGTCTCGGGAGTCGGATGGAAGGAGGAGGTGATCGCCACGCCCTTGGAGAAGTCCGGGCCGGGCGTGCCGTTGCCGCGGCCGCCGCCGAGGATGGCCTCGGAGTTGGTACGGGTCAGCACGCCGAGCCGCTCGGACAGGCGCGGGAGCAGCCCGGTGCTCTTGAGCTTGTGCAGCAGCTTCTGCGTGCCGTAGGTGCCGGCCGCGAACACCACCTGCTCGGCGGTGAGCGTCTTGCGGTTGCGCCCGAACGACCCGGTCCGCACGATCTCGACGGCGTAGCCGCCTGCCGGCAGCGGCTTCACCGAGGTCACGCGGCTGAGCGGCATCACCCGGGCACCGGCCTTCTCGGCGAGGTACAGGTAGTTCTCGGTGAGCATGTTCTTCGCGCCGTGGCGGCAGCCCACCATGCACTCGCCGCATTCCATGCAGCCGCGGCGGCGGGGGCCCACGCCGCCGAAGAACGGGTCGCCGCTCTCGATGCCCGCACCACGACCGAAGTAGACCCCCACCGGGGTCTTGACGAAGGTGCCGCCCGCGCCCATCCGGTCGGCGACCTTCTTCATGACCTTGTCCGCCTCGGTCGTGGTCGGATTCTCCACGACGCCCAGCATCCGCTTGGCCTGGTCGTAGTAGGGGGCGAGCTCGTCCTGCCAGTCGGTGATGTGCGCCCACTGCCGGTCCCGGAAGAACGGCTCGGGCGGGACGTACAGGGTGTTGGCGTAGTTGAGCGATCCGCCGCCGACGCCCGCGCCGGCCATGACCAGGACCCGGCTGGACTTCGCACCGCGGATCAGGTGCAGCCGCTGCATCCCGGTGAGGCCGAGCGCGGGCGCCCACAGGTAGCGGGAGACGCGCCAGTTCGTCTTCGGCAGTGCGGGGTACCGGGCGCCGGGTGCCGCGGAGGGGTCCGTGTCGAAGCGGCGACCCGCCTCGATCACGCCGACCTTGTACCCCTTCTCGGTCAGCCGCAGCGCCGAGACACTGCCGCCGAACCCTGACCCGACGACGAGCACGTCGAAGTCGTGCTTCACGGCCATCCTTACTTGATCCGCAGCTTCTTCATCAGCTTGATGCCGGTGGCCATGACGTCGGCGAACTTGTCGTAGCCGATGGAGCCGGGCGGCTCGAGGTCCATGATGTGCTGGCTCGCGACGGTCTGCACCTCGGTGAACTTCAGCATGCCCTCGGCGCCGTGGCGGCGGCCCACGCCGGACTGCTTCATCCCGCCCATCGGCGAGTCGTAGGAGGCGTAGGCGGCGCCGTACCCGTCGTTGATGTTGACGGTGCCCGCCTGGATCCTGGCGGCGAGCCGGCGGGCCCGCGCGGGGTTCTTCGTCCACACCGAGGCGTTCAGCCCGTAGGCGGTGTCGTTGGCGCGGGCGACGACCTCGTCCTCGTCCCGGTACTTGTAGATCGCGACGACCGGGCCGAACGTCTCGCTGGCGCACAGGTCCATGTCGCCGTTGACGTCGGCGAGGAGCGTCGGCTCGTAGAACAGCGGGCCGACGTCGGGGCGGGCCTTGCCGCCGGCGAGGACGGTCGCGCCCTCCTTGACGGCCTGGTCGACGTGCCGCGTCACCGCGTCGAGCTGGCGCTGGTAGGTCAGCGAGCCCATCTCGGCCTCGAAGTCGAGGCCGGTGCCGAGCTTCATGCCCTTGACCAGCTCGACGAGGCGCGGGACGAAGCGGTCGTAGATGTCCTCGTGGACGTACATCCGCTCGATCGAGATGCACAGCTGACCGGCGTTGGTGAAGCACGCGCGGATGGCGCCGCGCGCGGTCCGCTCGACGTCGGCGTCCGCCATCACGATCATCGGGTTCTTGCCGCCGAGCTCCAGCGAGTACGACACCAGCCGAGGGGCGACGCGCTCGGCGATCGCCTTGCCGCCGCGGGTGGAGCCGGTGAACGACACGTAGTCGGCGTTGTCGATCAGCGGGTCGCCGATCTCGCCCGGGTCGCCGACGACGATCTGCCACACGTCGCGCGGCAGCCCCAGCGCGACCAGCAGGTCCAGCACCCACAGGCTGGACAGGCACGTCTGGGTGTCGGGCTTGTGGATCACCGCGTTGCCCGCCATGATCGCGGGCGCGATGTCGCTGGCGCCGAGCGCGAACGGGTAGTTCCACGGAGAGATCAGCGCGACGACACCCTTGGGGTGCCGCAGCTCCTGCACGCGGGTGAGCCCCGGCATCATGCCCTGCCTGCGGCGCGGCTTCAGCAGCTTCGCGGCGCGGCGGGCGTAGTAGAGCGAGCAGAGCGCCACGTCGAGGAATTCCTCCATCGCGTGGCGGCGGGCCTTGCCGGTCTCGAGCTGGATGATGTCCAGGATCTCTTCTCGCCGGTCGACCAGCGCGTCCGACAGCCGCAGGAACGGCTTGACGCGCTCGCTCACCGGCAGCGCGGCCCACGCGCGCTGCGCCTCACGGGCCCGCTCGTAGGCGGCCTGGACCTCGTCGGCCCCGGTGACCGGGACCGTCGCGAGCGGCTCGCCCGTGAACGGGCTGGGGATCGTCACCGTCTCGACGCCGCCCGAAGCGACATGGGAGGCCAGCCGGTCGATCAGGGACTGCGGGAGCTTGTGCTCTGCCTCGCCTTTGGCAGGGACCGTCGGGGATGCCATGCAGGCAGGGTATGACCCCCCGGCCATTTTTGGCTACCCGCAGGTAACAGGGCACTTGCCGTGAAATGCCCCACCTTCCTTGGGTTTCTCCGTCCGGCAGTGACAACCGTCCACCGAACGGACCGTTCCAAGCCCGGCGGAGTTGCGCAACTCCGGGACTGACCGCGTCCGACCGGTGTATTCCGAGAACAGGAGGAGAATCCGGCGCCCATCCCGCCGCTCCAGGACGTCCGCTGCCGCGCGTCAGGAGCGCCGTGGACGCGCGCCATGGCAGCGGAGGGAACAGCACATGAACGACGCCCACGGCGACCTACGGCCCGAGGGTGACCC
Organism: Actinomadura sp. NPDC048394; assembly: GCF_040651755.1. Taxonomy (NCBI): domain Bacteria; kingdom Bacillati; phylum Actinomycetota; class Actinomycetes; order Streptosporangiales; family Thermomonosporaceae; genus Actinomadura; species Actinomadura sp. NPDC048394. Next base: position 71,118 of record NZ_JBEZJL010000017.1, read on the forward strand.
GACGGACGCGAGCGACCCCCGCTCCCCGCGCCCGCCCAGCGGCGGCAGCACGACCCCGTCCGCACCCCCCACAGAGACCACCGCCGGCACGGCCACGCTCCCGGACGGCCCCGCCGGCGGAGGAGCGCTCGCCACGACGACCCGCCCCGGCGAGCTCGGCAACGGTACGTCCCCGCGCACCACCGTCCCCGCCGCCAGGGCGGGCGAGCCGGAGAACGGAAGGCCGCCGGGCATGCCCGGCGGAACACCGCCTCCCGGCTTCGGCGGCGGTTCCGTGGCCACCGAACCGCGAACACTCCAGCGAGACGCCGACCAGGACCGGCAGCCCGCCCGCGGGACCGGGCGAGCGCGCCACCTGAACGCGCGGCAGGAGCGCCGGGAGCAGACACGGACCGCCCTGTTGTCGGCCGCGGAACGCCTATGGGCGGAGCGCGGCATCCACGGTGCGTCGCTCGACGACATCGCCGCCGCGGCAGGGCTCACCAAGGGAGCGGTGTACTCCAACTTCGCCGGCAAGACGGATCTGCTGCTGGCCCTGCTCGAACGCTTCACCAGCGACCGGCTCGGCACCGACGTCTGCGACGAGTTGCGGTCCGCCGACCAGTCACGCGACGACGCCGAGCGCACGGGCCGCAACGCCTCGCGCGATGGCTCCGACGACCCCGCCCGCAGGCTAGCGCTCCTGCTGGTCGAGTTCTGGCTGTACGGCATGCGGGACTACGCGGCGGGCTGGCGGATCGCCGACTGGTACGCCGAGCGCCGCGCCCACCTGGCGAGCGAGTTGCGCGACGTGGACGGCATCGCCCCGTCCGAACGCGCGGCTCTGGCGATGGCCCTGGACTTCGGCCTGGCTTTCCAACACCTGCTCGACCCCGACCGCGTCCCCGCCGACCTCTATTCGACCGGCATCGACCTAATGCTGGGCCGAGCAGCCAGCTAGGCCCCCATCCACCCCGGTGCGGCCGGGCGGGCTGGCCCGCTCACCCAGCCCGCCCGACCACCGCCCAGCCCGACCGACCGCGCAGCCAGCGCGGTCGGTCCAAGCCGGGCAGCGCTCCCCATGCACACCAATCAGCCCCGCCAGCCCCGCCAGCCAGGGCAGCTGCCCCTGGGCGCGGACGGCCACCCGGCCAGCCAACTCGGTCGGTCAACCGTCCGGTCAGCGCGTCATCCGCGTCCTGGTAGCGCCGCGGCCCGGGTAGCGCCGCGGCCCGGGTAGCGCCGCGGCCCGGGTAGCTCAGTCGCGTGGACGGGCGGCACAGGCGGGCGGCGGTGCCCAGCCAGCGCGGACGGACAGCGCGGACGGACAGCGCGGACGGACAGCGCGGACGGACAGCGCGGACGGACAGCGCGGACGGACAGCGCGGACGGACAGCGCGGACGGACGGCGGGCCTCTCGGCTTGTCTTTCGTTGCGGTGCTGGGGCGGGCGGATTTTGCGTTCTCGATGTCCAGCAGCGGGTGCGCTGGCGGGGCAGGCGTGCGGATTGTCAGCCCGCCTGACTTGGGCTGGGCGGGCGGGCCGGCAAACGGCCGGTTGTGCTCAGTCAGCGGTATCGGTTGGCGCGGTCGGCCAACGTGGTGGACAGGCGTCCCGTCTGGGGCCTTTGGTTGGTGGCCTTTGTGGGTGCGGCGGGCGAGGAGTTGGCACTCCGAGGGCCTGTGGGCGCGGGCGGTGGCGGGTGACGGCGAAGGGGCGGCCGCTGGGGCACTGCAAGCGGGTGCGGTTGAGTTGCGGTCGTTTGCAGTGCCCGGGCGGGGCTGTCAGATGGCCGTGGGGACGATGTCGGGGGCGCCTCGGCGGCTGGCGTCGGCTTCCTGGTCGTCGTCCTGGGTCTGGGAGGCGCGTTCGGCTTCGACGCGCTTCCGGTAGTACTCGATCTCGCGGTCGCGCTGCTTCTTCGACCAGCCGAGGACCGGGGCGAGGAGGTCGGCGGCCTCCTGGGCGACGCCCACGCCGCGGTCCCACGTCTCGATCGAGATGCGGGTGCGGCGGGCGAGGACGTCGTTGATGTGCCGGGCGCCCTCGTGGCTGGCGGCGTAGACGACCTCGGCGCGCAGGTAGTCGTCCGCGCCGGTCAGCGGCTTGCCGAGGTCGGGCTTGTCGGAGATGAGTTCGAGGAGGTCGTCGGTGAGGGTGCCGTAGCGGCGCAGGAGGTGCTCGACACGGGCGACGTGCACGCCGGAGCGGGCGGCGAGACGGTGGCGGGCGTTCCACATGGCCTGGAAGCCGTCGCCGCCGACGAGCGGGACGCGGTCGGTGCAGGACTCGGGGATCTTGCCGTCGAGGCCGTGGGCGACGGCGTCGATCGCGTCCTTGGCCATGACGCGGTACGTCGTGTACTTGCCGCCCGCGACCAGGACGAGGCCGGGGACGGGGTGGGCGACGACGTGCTCGCGGGACAGCTTCGACGTCTCGTCGGTCTCGCCGGTGAGCAGCGGCCGCAGGCCCGCGTAGACGCCCTCGACGTCGTCGTGGGTGAGCGGGGTGTTCAGGACGGCGTTGACGTGGTCGAGGACGTACTCGATGTCGGCCTTGGACGCGGCGGGGTGAGCCTTGTCGAGGTCCCAGGCGGTGTCGGTGGTGCCGATGATCCAGTGCCGTCCCCATGGGATGACGAACAGCACGGACTTCTCGGTGCGCAGGATGATCCCGGTCGAGGAGTGGATGCGGTCCTTCGGGACGACGAGGTGGATGCCCTTGGACGCCTTCACGTGGATCTGGCCGCGTCCGCCGACGAGCTCCTGGATGTCGTCGGTCCAGACGCCGGTGGCGTTGACGACCTGCTTCGCGCGGACCTCGCTGGTGGTGTTGCCCTCCAGGTCGCGGATGCGCAGCCCGGTGACGCGCTCGCCCTCGCGCAGGAAGCCGAGGACCTGGGTGCGGGACGCGATCTGCGCGCCGTACTCGGCGGCGGTCCGCAGCACGGTCATGACGTAGCGGGCGTCGTCGACCTGCGCGTCCCAGTACTGGATGGCGCCGGTGAAGGCGTCCTTGCGCAGGGACGGCGCGAGCCGCAGCGCGCCGCGGCGCGTCAGGTGCCGGTGATGCGGGACGCCGCGCGACATGCCCATCTGCAGCGACAGCAGGTCGTAGAGCGCGACGCCGGCACCGAAGTACGCGCGTTCCCACACGTGGTGGGTGGTCGGCAGCAGGAACGGGACGGGACGCACCAGGTGCGGCGCGATCTGTTGCAGCAGCAGGCTGCGTTCGGTGAGCGCCTCGCGGACCAGGTCGAAGTTGTACTGCTCCAGGTAGCGCAGCCCGCCGTGGATCAGCTTGGACGACCGGGACGACGTCCCGGACGCGAAGTCGCGCGCCTCGACGACCGCGACGGTGAGGCCGCGGGTCGCCGCGTCCAGTGCCGCACCGGCCCCGACGATCCCGCCGCCCACGACCACGACGTCGAATTCCTCGCGGCCCATCCGGTCGAGCGCGGCGGCCCGTTCGGCCGGGCCGAGCCGTGAGCTGCCGAGGCCGGTCACAGGTGATCCCGTCATCGCGATTCCCCCCAGATCGGTTCGTTTACGAGCAGTACCTACCCAACAGTAGGGACGGGTCCACCCTCGAGACGCCCGATTCGGCGTGGGGTCGCTCTCAGTCGGTGGACCGGCGCGGCGCCACCACGACCTGTACCCGCTGGAACTCCTTCAACTCCGTGTAACCCGACGTCGCCATCGCGCGGCGCAGCGCCCCGATCAGGTTCATGGAGCCGTCCGCGACGTGCGAGGGGCCGTGCAGGATCTGCTCGAGCGAGCCGATCGTGCCGAGGTGCAGGCGGGTGCCGCGCGGCACGTCCCCGTGGTGGGCCTCGCTGCCCCAGTGGTAGCCGCGGCCGGGCGCCTCGCTGGACCGGGCGAACGGAGAGCCGACCATGACGGCGTCGGACCCGCAGGCGAACGCCTTGGCGATGTCGCCGCTGTTGGTCATGCCGCCGTCGGCGATGACGTGCACGTACCGTCCGCCGGACTCGTCCATGTAGTCGCGGCGGGCGGCGGCGACGTCCGCGACCGCGGTGGCCATCGGGACGGCGACGCCGAGGACGGTCCGGGTGGTGTGCCCGGAGCCGCCGCCGAACCCGACGAGGACTCCGGCGGCGCCGGTGCGCATCAGGTGCAGCGCCGCGGTGTAGGTGGAGCAGCCGCCGACGATGACGGGGACGTCGAGGTCGTAGATGAACTGCTTGAGGTTCAGCGGTTCGGCGCGCCCTGACACGTGCTCGGCGGACACGGTGGTGCCGCGGATGACGAACAGGTCGACGCCCGCGTCGATGACGGCCTTGTGGAACTGCGCGGTGCGCTGCGGGGACAGCCGCGCGGCGACGGTGACGCCGGCGTCGCGGATCTCCTGGATCCGGCGGCCGATCAGCTCCTCCTGGATCGGCGCCGTGTAGATCTCCTGGAGCCGCTGCGTGGCGCGGGCGTCGTCCAGCTCGGTGATCTCGGCGAGCAGCGGCTCGGGGTCCTCGTAGCGGGTCCACAGGCCTTCGAGGTCGAGCACGGCGAGGCCGTCCATCCGGCCCATCGCGATCGCGACGGCGGGGCTGACCACGCTGTCCATCGGCGCGACGACCAGCGGCATCTCGAACCGGTAGGCGTCGATCTGCCAGGCGACGCTGACCTCCTCGGGGTCGCGCGTGCGGCGCGACGGGACGATGCCGATGTCGTCGAAGGCGTACGCCCGCCGGCCGCTCTTGCCCCGGCCGATCTCCACCTCAGCAGCCACTGCGCCCTTCCTCCACCTCGCGGACAAGCGTGGTGTTCCCGCCGTCGGCGGGAACAAGCCCCGCAAGAGCTTACGGCAGCCCGCGCCCCACCCCGCGACCAGGACGGATCCGCCCCCGGACGCGCGGTGCCGGACGCGCGGTGCCGGACGCGCGGTGCCGGACGCGCGGTGCCGGACGCGCGGTGCCGGACGCGCGGTGCCGGACGCGCGGTGCCGGACGCGCGGTA